>JAPLKL010000037.1 GCA_026388095.1 Elusimicrobiota bacterium
TATCCCCTCCCCTCCTTCCCTGCTTGTCGACTAGAGCCTCGGATAGTATGCCAGATGAGCCGTGCATTATGAGAGAGCAAGTCATGGGCATTTTGTGAATTGAAATCATTGCGGCAGCAAGTCGTTTACGGCGTTGGCGGAGTTGGAGCTAAAGACCATGGTGAGCGAGTTGAAGGTGACCGTGTAGGCGCCGTAGTTGGTCGGGGCGCCCGCGTTGCGGGTGATGGTGACTGTCCAGCCCGTGGTGGGAGACCCGCCTACCACGGACGCGGCATTGCTGAAGTACTTGAAGTTGGGCACGCCGGTATCCATGATGTTGGCGTCGCTGCCGTAGGCTCCCTTGAACAGGCAGTACCGGTCCTGGGCCCGTCTCAGGGTTCCCACATAGGCCACCGCTTCGGCGACGCGGCCTTTTTCGACGACCTTGAAGTACTGCGGGACGCCGACCGCAGCGAGGATGCCGATGATGAGGACGACCACCAGCAACTCGATGAGCGTGAAGCCTCGGCTCTGTCTCTTGACTCTCATGGCCGCTTTCTCCCCAGACTACGTCTAGTAGTATTATGCGTTAAACAGATGAATTATGTACAACCGAAATGTGGGCGATTTGTGTGCAGGTCCGCGACCTCTCCATGGTCCGTTCGACCCAAGCGGCCAGGGGTCAAAAGGCGTGCTGGCCGTGGGCCATCCGACGCTGAAGAAGAGGCCGTTCCCATTGATAGAATCTCTCCATGCCGGGTCCCAACGCAGCCGGTCGTTTTTTCGCTGTCTTTTTGGGCTTGGCCCTGCTGTCTCCCCCGGCCGCCCGCGCAGCGGTAAGGACGCAGACCCCTGGCCGGGCCGCATCCGGCTTGCCGGCCGTGGCGGGCCTCTCCTTGGCTCCAAGATTGCGGGCGGACGCCGGGCCGGCAGCCCTCGGCGGAGGCTTGCGCCTGGACCTTTCGCCTGGCGTGGCCCTGCCGCAGCCCCCGGGCCTTTCGCTGCAGCCCGCCTCTGCCGGCATCCCCGTCCTGCCGACGCTCGCTGCGCCGGTTCTGTCCGCCGGCCTGCCGCAGCCCGCCCCCGTTGCCGGGCCCTCTCAAGACGCGAGCCTGCGCGCTGAATCGCCCTCCGAGCCGTCCGCCCGGCCGGAGTCTGGCCAGGGGCTCTTCACCCGCCTGGCCCGGCTTTTCGACGGGTCGCGGCCTGCGCAGGCCGCGGAGGAGTTCGCGGACTACCTCCAGAGCCCGCCGGAGGTCCCCTTGCCGGCCCCGCCCCGGATACCGGGCTGGGAGAGGCTCTCCGCCACCGGCGGGGATCGGGCGCCTGTCTCCTTCCACGCCGAAAAGAGCGAGACTTTGGGCGAAGGCCGTTCCATCCCCATCAGCAGGGACGATTCGGCTCCGGGGCCCTGGGAGAAGACGGACGCGGCCTCGGGGGCGCGCGTCTGGGAGCCGCCTACCGGCTCGCGGGACGCCACGGCCTTCGGCGACAGCCTCTACTGGATCGACCCGCATGGCAGGTTCGTGGTCTACTCTCTCGAGAAAAAGACCGCCGCGGCCTACACCTGCCACGAGGGCCCGGTGACGCGCTTCGCCGTGGCGGGGCCGAACCGGGTCTTCGTCGTGGTCGGCAACGACCTGCGACGCTGGGACCTCGATGCCCTCTACGCCCGCACCTATCCCGCCCTGGGCCAGAACGCCGAGTCCATCACCAGCATGGCGCTGGCCGAGGACTCCGGGGTCGGCGACGCCATGACCTTCCACCTTCCGGGCCGGCGGCTGAAGAGCTCGGGCGGCGGCATCATCGTGGAGACCGGGGCTTTCGAGGCCGAAGCCGCGGTCCCGGCGGGCCGGGGGCTCTTCTACCGTCATGAGCAGGACGGGACCCGCGTATGGAGGGACGCGGACTACGGGAGCATCCCGTTCCGCATCCTGGCCCTCGCCGCGGACCCAGCGCAAGACACCTTCTACGCCGCGGTGCCCGAAGGCCTGGTCGTGTGGGAGGTCCGCGGCGGCCGCTACCGCCTCGTCCCGGCGGCGGGCCTGGACGCCGAGGGAGTCAAGCCCACTCTGCACCTGGATGGCGACACGGTCTACCTCGGCGCGGGCTCGCGCGTGCTGCAATTCCAGCGTC
This sequence comes from Elusimicrobiota bacterium, assembly GCA_026388095.1. Lineage (NCBI taxonomy): Bacteria > Pseudomonadati > Elusimicrobiota > Elusimicrobiota bacterium. The sequence goes on from JAPLKL010000037.1 coordinate 2,116, forward strand.
AGGACCTGATGGGCCAGCGAGAGCCTCCCGACACGGTCCGGCTCTGGTCCGAGCGCAACCCCATGTTCGTCAAGGACGCGGCCCTGCATATCGGCGACCTGACCTTCCCCATCGCTGGCAGGCCCGCCCCGGCCCGGTCCTGGGCCGCCCGGGCCCGGGAGGCGCTGAGCCGGGTCCTGGGCCGTCCCGCCCCGCCGCGGGAGGTCCGGGACTTGGGCATCTCGGAAGATGACTGGCGCGCTCTCAACCTGCCTACCAACAAGCGTCTGATCTACGACACCCTGAAGGGGTTCACTTTAAACCAGCATGTCCTCTACATCGGCGAGACCGGAGGGGGCAAGACCTGGATCGCGACCATGCTGGCCAAGCTCACGGGCAACCAGCTGTGGATGGTGTCGATGAACGAGTACACGCGCAACAAAGACTTGATAGCGCGCGAGACCTTCGGCGAGGAGGGCAAGAACAAGACGGGCCTGACCATGTCCACGGTGCTGCGCTGGATGCAGGAGGGGGGCATCCTGCTCCTTGACGAGATGCACAAGCCCCTGGAGGGAATCGCGGTCCTCAACAACATCCTGCAGAACGGCGAGTACCGCCTGCCCGACGGCAGGGTCATCAAGTACGACAAGCGCAAGTCCTGGATCATCGGGACCATGAACCCGGTCAAGCCCCCTTACAAGGGCGAGCCTCCGTCGGGCGAGCTCTCCAGCCGCTTCGGCCTGACTTTGGACGTCAAGTACCTGCCGCCCGAGGAGGAGCGGGCCCTTCTGGGCCTATTCTACCCGGAGGTCCCGTCCGAGCTCATCTCCAGGCTGGTCGCGGCGGCCGGCCGCCTGCGCCGGCTCTACCCGGAGGTGCTCCCCCTGCCCATCGCGCCCCGGACCCTCATGTACATCGCCCAGCACCTCAGCCGCTATCCGTCCGAGGACCCCGCCGACGTGTTCCGCAAGACCTACAACCCCGCCTCCATCGTGGAGGACCCCGCCATCGCCGAGGCCATCGCCCAGGTCCTCGCCGAGCTCTTCCCGGCCGCGGCGCCCGGCTCCTAGCCGGGAAGCGAGATCCGGAAGGTGGTCCCTCGCCCGTTCTGGGGCAAGAGAGAGAGGCTGCCCCCGTGCGCCTCGACCAGGTTCTTCGCGATCGTGAGGCCCAGGCCGCTGCCGCTGCGCTTGCCGTGCGAGACGAAGGGTTCGAAGACGCGGCCGCGGATCGCGGCGGGGATCCCAGGGCCGTCGTCTTTGACCGTGATCTGGACGCGGCCTCGGTCCCGAGTCGCCTCGAGCCACACGGTGCCGCCCTTGGGGGCGAGGGCGTCTGCGGAGTTGCCGACCAGGTTCTGGAGGACCCGCAGCAGCCGCGTCCGGTCCGCCCGGACATCCCCCTGCACCGGGGCGATGTCCAGCGTCACATGGGAGTTCGCCAGGAACCCCTGGTTCAGGGCGCGGAACTCCTCGAAGAGGTCTCTCAGGGGCACGGGCTCGACCTTGAGGTCGGCCTGGCCTCGGGCGAAATCCAGCAACTCCTGCGCCATCCCGGCCATGCGCTCCGCCTGACACTGGATGATCTGGCAGCAGCGCTGGGTCTCCGCTTCCTTGTGCTCCTGCAGGATCACGGAGCCCGCCAGACGGATGCTGGTCAGCGGATTCTTGAAGTCGTGGATGATCGAGCCCGCCAGTTCCCCGATCAGATGGATCTTCTCCTTGCGCAGGGTTTCCACCACGAACTTCTCATCGATGGCTTGGAGATAATCGACGGCCCTGGCCGAGATGTCCCGCGTCACTTCCGGGGGCTCGCAGGCCAGGGCCTTCCGGAAATCCGCGCCGGGGATCTTGTAGATGAGCACGCGCCCCTTGGCGCGGGCCCCCGTGATCCGCGCTTTGCGGTACATGACCCCGATCTCTCCGAAGTAGTCCCCGGGCCCGACTGTGGCGAGCACCACGGCGCGGCCCCGCGCCGAACCCTTGACGAGCTGGACTTCCCCTGAGGCGACGAGGCAGATCGACTCGGGGACGGAGGACTCATCGAAGATGTCGGCGCCGTCGCCATAGGACCGTCTCCCGGCGGCGGCGGCCAGGCTGCGTCGGGAATCCGCGCTGAACCTGCGGAAGAAAAGGTTGTCCTCCAATTTTACCATAGCAGGGATAATGATACCAAAATGCCGCCCCGGCCCCTCACGCGAGGGGCTCGGGGCGTCCGTACGGGAAGCCGGGGCTGCCGCTACGGGACTATTGCAGCGTTCCCTGATGCTCCCACAGCCAGGTCTTCTCCTGGATCGAGAACTCCGCGAACTCCTTCTGCGCGGCGTCTGCGGCCGCCGCGGTCTTCTGCGCCGCGGCCAGCGCGGCCTCGCTCTGCGCCAGCTCGGCGCGCAGCGACTCGGCGTTGGGGTCGTTGGGCACGGTCAGCATCTGCTCGATGGCGTACTTGAGGTTGACCAACCGGGTCGACTCGGCGGATTGCTTGGCGCGGACTTCCGCCAGCGTCGGCACTCCCTGCTTCTGCAGATAGGGGACGCCGCTGGACGGGTCGTGCTCGACCCAGAGGCGGATGGCCTGCGCAACGGCCGCGTCCTGGTGCCCGTCGATGTCCTCCATGGTCATGCGGGTGCCCCCGAGCTCGAAGAAGGACTCGGCCATGCGGCTGGCCGCGATGTAGCGCTTCTCCGCGGACTCCGGGAAATCCTTGAGCATCAGCTCCGCCGTCTCCTTGGCCACGTACACGGCCAGGTACCGGTAGGACACGGGCTGGGCCAAAGCCGGGTCGAGGTACACCGCGGGGATGGCGCGCTCATCCGGCGCTCCGAGCCAGGCATGCGCGCTGCGGCCCCGGGCTTGGCCGCTGAACTCGACTACGGCCTGGTGCTCGCGCAGCCAGGTCACGAGTAGCTCTCCCGTGCCGGGAGCGTCGTTCATTGCCGTCAGCACGGACCCGATCAGGCGCTGCGGCTCGGGGGTCTCGGCGGCGCGCGCCTGCACGGCGGCGGCGAGCGTCTGGCCCGCGGACGCGGACTGGATGCGGATGCCCTGCAGCTGCGCGGCGAACTGCGCCTCGCTGAGCGGGGCCTGCGCCTGTGCGGACCCGCCCAAAGCGGCGAGCAGGGCCAGGATGGACAGCTTCTTCGTCATTGCGGCCTCCCGGGAGGACCGACCCCTCCCGCGAGGATTATAGCGGCGAGCGGCCGATGCGGCCCTGGGCCTTGAGGGCTCGCCCGCGGCGGCAAAAGGCCTAGACCCTCCCGGGTCCAGGCCGGGCCCGAACTAGCTGACCTTCACCCCGGCCAGCCTTTCCGCGAGCCGCGCCACGTAGCGGCCCTGGAACTTGGCCCCGTCCAGTTCGTTCGCGCTGGGGACGCGCTCTCCCTTGCCTCCCGCGATGGTGGACGCTCCGTAAGGCGAGCCTCCGGTCATCTCAGCGATGGTCATCTGCCCGTGGTAGGCGTACGGAAGCCCGGCGACCACCATGCCGTGGTGCAGGAGCGTGATGTGGAAAGAGAGGAGCGTGGATTCCTGTCCGCCGTGCTGGGTGGCGGAGCTGGTCAGGACGCTGCCGACCTTCCCCACCATGGAGCCTTTCAGCCAGAGCCCGCCGGTGGAGTCGAGGAACTGGCGCATCTGGCCGCACATGTTGCCGAAGCGCGTGGGCGTTCCGAAGATGACGGCGTCGGCCGCGGCCAGGTCCTCGACCGCGCAGACCGGCACCGCCTCCTGCTCTTTCTGCGCGGCCAGCGCGCCCATCTTCTCGAGCGCTTCCTTGGCCAGGGTCTCGGGGATGCGCTTGAGCGAGACCTCGGCGCCCGGGACTCCGCGGGCTCCTTCGGCCGCGGCCTGGGCCAGCTTGTAAACGTGCCCGTACATGGAATAATAAGCGACGAGGATCTTCATGATATTTCTCCTTTATGGTGGCATCGCTGCGTCGATGAGCTTTATGATGAGCCCGCCGTGGACCGTATTATATATCACTGCTTCGGCATCCCCGCACAATCGTATAATAATCCCCGGCCATGCCGCTCCCCCATGAGCAGTCCCCTCAGCCCGAGCCTCTGGCCAGGCCCCCGGCTCCCCGGCCCGGACCCGGCAAGGTCTACGAGATCCAGCCCCTGCCCTACACCATGTTCAAGCCCTGGGAACTCTTCGAGTTCTCAGGCCGCTGAAGTAGGAAGGCGGAGTACGAGACTCACACCTGAACAGCTCAATTCGATGCCGTCTGACTGGACCCCGCTCAAGAATTATCAGATATCCTTGTTCTGCGATCGGATCCACCATTGACAAGATGCGGCCTTGGCCGTACACTTCAATATATGCGGCGTGCTCCCCTCTTGGCATTAGGCCTGGCCCTCCTCGTTTCTCCCGCGCTGGTCGCCAAAGATAAAGAGAAGGGTAGTGTGCAGGAGGCGGGGGGCCCGGCTCTTTTGACCGGGAAAGCCAAGAGCGACGACGTGAAAGGCGACGGGTATAAGGCAAAGGGGGAGGATCCGGCCCAGTCCACCTTAGGCTCTCTCGACCTTAAAACGGGTCTATTCACCCCGGCCGCCGCTAATAAGAAGGGCAATTTCCCCAGCATGTTCGAGAACGCCATCGGGGGGGGGAGAAACCTGGGGAGCATCGACCAGCTGACGCACAGCTTTTCCCTTGCGGCCCAGTCGGCGGCCCAGCTCACCGGGCAGAGCGGCCAGTCGGGAGCGGCAGGGAATCGGTATTCCCCGGAGTCCAACATCCCGCCCGAGGTGAAGAGCCAGGCGTCGGCCTACGGCCAGGTCATCGAGACGCAGATCCCGCAGCTCTCCGGCCCCGCCAGCGTCAACGCCTCGGCGCAGGCCGGAGATTACTTCCTGTTCGCGGGCCGGCCTGAGGACGCGGCGCGCAACTACCGGCGCGCGCTGGCCGCGCAGCCGGACAACGTGGCCGCCTTGCAGGGTTTGGCGCAATCCTTGTACCAGCAGGGCCGCGTCGAAGAGGCGCGGGCCGAGGCCCAGAAGGTGCTGGCCGTGGACCCGGAGAACAAGGTCGCTGGGCTCATGGCCGGCCCGAGCGCCGGGGTCAAGAGCGCCCAGGGCGTGGCTGACAAGTTCAAGAGGCTGACCCAAGGCTTCTTGCACGGGCCGTCCGAAGAGGAGCCCCTGGGGGGCTCGGCCGGGGCGGCCGGGGCCATGCCGGGCGTTTCCCTGCCGGGTGCCACTGCCCCGGGCTCGCGGCTGACGCCTCAGCAAGTGGCGGACCAGGCCCAGGCCTGGGCTCCCGCGCGCGAGCCGACGCATTTCGCGCCTTTGGTCGAGAAGGCGCTCTCCAAGCGCGAGCTGGGCGACTACACGGGCGCCCTGCTCGCTCTGAGCCAGTCGCTGGATGCGGATCCCAACGACCCCTCGGCCTGGACGGTGCGCGCCGAGGTGGACAATCAGCTCAAGAACTATCCCGCGGCCGTGACCGACGCCGGCCGGGCGCTCGACCTCAAGCCCGGCGCCCTGCTGGCGGCCCGCGCCTTGCGCGCCCGGATCTACGCGGAATTGGAGTCAGGCCAGGTCCAGCAGGCGTTGGCGGATGCGGCCCGCGCCATAGAGCTCGACCCTCGCAACGGACTGGGATTCCTCTACCGGGCTATGGCCGAGGAACGGCTCGGCCTGGCCGACGCCTCGGCGCGCGACCTCCAGTCGGCGCTGAGCCTGGACCCCTCCCTGCGGCCCTTGGCCGAGGCCCTGGCGGGCAAGCTCGGCCTTTCCGCCACCGCTCCCCGAGCCGTCCGGCCGTCGTCCAAGCGGCTGGTGCGCGGAGGGATCATCGCCCTCTCGCTCCTGCTGGTCCTCGTGGGGCTCATGGGCACTCAGCGCGGCCGCGCTCTGACGCGCCGTCTGACCACGCGGCCGCGCGCCGCGGCCTCGGCCGAGGGCGCGCCGGCCGCGTCGGGGCCGGAGCTGCAGGAAGGGAGCCTCCTCGGCAACAACTACCGCATCGTCCGGGAGCTGGGCCGGGGCGGCATGGGCGTGGTCTACGAGGGCTTCGACCAGGCCCTGCAGCGCCGCGTGGCCATCAAGCGCCTGCAGAGCGGCGAGCAGACCTTGGCGGACGACCGCGAGCGTTTTCTGCGCGAGGCGCGTCTGGTGGCCCGGCTCAAGCATCCCCATGTGGCCGAGATCCACACGGTGCTCGACGATGGCGAGCTTTACCTCATCTTCGAGTACATCGAGGGACGGTCCCTGGACCAGGTCCTGGCCCTGGACCGGGCCCTGCCCATCGCGGCCGTGCGGCGCCTCGTGGGAGAGATGGCCTCGGCGCTCTCAGCCGCGCACGCGCAGGGCATCATCCACCGGGACCTCAAGCCCGGCAACGTGATGATCGGCGCAGACGGGGGTGCCAAGGTGATGGACTTCGGCATCGCGCACCAGTCGCGGGCCGCCGCCGCCCTGACGCAGACCATGGCGGCCGGCACGCCTCCCTACATGGCGCCGGAGCAGGGCCTGGGCAGCGTGTCCAAGGCCTCGGACCTCTACGCCTTGGCCGTGATGGCCTACGAGCTGCTCTGCGGGAGCCGGCCTTTCGCGGGGCCGGACTACCTGGACGCCAAGCTGCAGCGGCGCTATGAGCCGGTCACCTCGCGCTTGCAGTCCCTGCCGCCGGCGCTCGACGGGTTCTTCGCGCGCGCCCTGGACCCCGACCCCACCCGGCGCCATCGCGACGCCGCGGCTTTTGCCGCGGAATTCGCCTCGGCCTGCGCCGGGGCGGCCGCGGCCCGTCCGGCCTAGCCCGGCGCCGGCGCGGACGACTTCCTCCTGTCGCGCAGGAGGATACTGATGGCGGTCAGGATCGCATCGTCGCTGGCCAGGCGGTCCTGGATAGGCAGGCGGGCGAGCTCGGCTACGACCTTCTCGTCCTGATCGACGAGGAAACCCTTCAGGATGCGGTCGAGCGGATGGAGCACCTTTTCGGCTCTCGATCCAGGCAGGACCCCGGTCACGGCGAGGCTCCCGTCGGCCGAGTTGAACTGTCCCTCGACGCCCAAGGACACCCGCTCGCCCTCCAGGGTGTTTTTGATCTTGGCGTACTGTCTGTCGGTCCAGATGGCGCCCAACTCGGTTGTCTCCGGGTATGTTATCATAGCGGCTTCTAGGGGGGGCTGACCTGAAAAGACGGCTGCTGGTGTTGGCTGCGGGGGCGTTGGCCGCTGGTCTTCTTCTGGAAGCGGGGATGCGGCTGGTGCTCTGGACGACGTCCGCGGCGGCGCAATGGCGCAACCGGGCCCGTGCCGAGCGTCCGGGAACGTATCGCGTGCTGTGCCTGGGAGACTCCCTGACCGCGGGCAGCTATCCCCGGCCGTTGGAGGAGCTCCTTAACGCATATAGCCCCAGCCCCGGGTTCAGCGTCATCGACGAAGGCCGCGGCGCCACCAACAGCAGCTACGTGCTCTCCCACCTGCAGGAGAACCTCGACCGCTACCGGCCTGATATCGTGGTGGCCATGATCGGCAACAACGACCAGGGTGTGGCCTACCTGGATGCGGCGCCGGGCCATGAGTCCTTCCTGTTCCGGCACTCGCGCGCGGTCCGATTCATCTCTCTCGCCTGGATGGGCGCGGCCCGGCGCCGGCAGGAGGCGGCCTGTCAAGAGGTGCCCCGTCTGGACTGGCAAGTCCATCCTCAGGCGGGACGGGCGCCCCTGCCGCAATGGCTGAATCATCTGCGCCGGGGAAACCGCTTGGTCCAGGACGGCAGGGTCGCAGCCGCGGAGACCCTTTTGCGCGAGGCGGCCCGGCTGTCTCCGCATGAGGTGCGCACTTTGCTGGCTCTGGCGGCGGTCGAGTCGGTCCAAGGCCGCCCAGCGCAGGCCCGGCTCCTCATCGAACGGGCCCGGTCTCTGGCGTCCGAGGCCCCGGAGTCGTTGACGGCCTGGGGGCAGTACCATCTGCGGCGCCGGGACTGGGCCCTCGCCCAGGCCGCGTTCACCAAGGCGCTGGCCAAAGACCCAGCCGCGGTCGGCGCCCTAGAGGGGCTAGGCCAGGCCTGGACGCGGCAAGGCGAGGGCCTCCGGGCCGAGAAGCTGTTCCTGGGTTTGACGACACAACATCCGGACCGGCCGGATTACTGGTGGGTCTTGGGGAGTTTTTACCGCGGACAAGGCCGCGATGCTGAAGCTCAAGCGGCCTGGCGCCGCTGCCTGCGTCTCGACCCCGGCCAGGCGCGGGCTTTCATGGCCCTGGCTGACAGCTTCCTGATCGACCAACCGGCGGTGGCGGAGAGATTCTATCGGAAGCTGCTGGATGGCGGCGCGGAGAAGGCCTTCGTGCTCTGGAGGCTGGGACGGGCCTGCCTGGAACAACACAAGGACGATGAGGCCTGGGCGGTCTATCAACAGGCCCTGCGTCTGGAACCGGACACACCCGACGCTGACCTGGCCCTGGCGACCTATCACTTGCGCCGCAGGGAGGTCTCTGAGGCCGAGGCTTTCGCGCGGCGGGCCATAGCCTCCGCCCCGAAGGACCCCAGGGGCTATGACATCCTGGCCAACTTGCTGACGGGGCTGGGGCGGGGGCATTACCTCGCCGCAGAGCGCGCTTCCCGGCAGTTCGCCGCCGTAGACCCCGACAACGCCCAGGCGCATCTCTATCTGGGCCTGACGCTCAAGCTCCAGCATCGCCCGGCCGACGCGGAGTCCGAACTGCTCCGGGCAGCCGCGCTCAAGCCGAGGGATGTCCGCGCCGTGGCGGCCTTGGCCGCGCTCTATTCGGAGACTGGCCGGCCGGAGCGCTCCCGGGAATTCGCCGAGCGGCGCGACGCCTTGCTGATGCGGCAGTACAGCCCGGTGACCCGCGAGAACTACCGCGCCATCAAGGCCGCCCTGGACCGACGGAGGGCGACTTTGGTCAGCGTGCAGTACCCTATGCGCAGCGTGGCGCCGCTCAAACGCCTGCTGGCCGGGCAGGACGGGGTCATCTTCGTCGACAACCAGAGCTCGTTCGCGCAGGCCGTGGCCCGGGAAGGCTTCTCGGCCTACTTCAGCGACAACTTCGCCGGCGACTTCGGCCACGGCGCGCCCAAGGGGCACCGGCTCCTGGCCGAGAACATCGCCGCCGCCATCCTAGCCCATCTGCGCCGGTCCCGCTGAGTCCGCCCGACAATCAGGATGATTCCGGCGGCTTCCAAGGGGTGGTCTTGATCCGGCGCGGCTGCGTGAGGCTCTTTTGGATATCCCGGCTGTTGTTGCCGTCATCGATGGCGTTGCAGCGCAGGCAGCCATAGGCATGCTTGTAGATCGCGTGCATGGGACAGAGCTCGAACGACGCCGGCTTGGGCCAGTCGAGCTTGTCCGCGGGGGCGGCATGCGCGAGCGCGAACGACTGGACCATCGTCGAGAGTCGATCCAGAAAATCGGTCAGCCTTTCGTCATGGAGAAAGCGCTCTCGCGCGGCGGCTATCGTCTTCAGGAAGAAATCCCGGTCCGGCTCGAACGAATCATGGGACCAGGGCAGCTCGCTGAGATCGAAGCCGCACAGGCCCATGCCGTGCACGGTGTAGTCGTGGCCGGCGATCCAGCAGGCCAACTCCTTCTCGCGCTCCGTCGCCGCCAGCCGGGCCGCCGCCGCCGACCAGTCTTCCATGAGGATGCTGGTCAGCATGTTGTTGAGCCAGAGCGTCTCGATGTCGCGGCGCGCGTCGTAGCTGAAGGGATTCGACATGCTCAGCGTCCGCTCAAGGCCCATCCTGGGAGTCGAGTTTCTGCGCGACCGAGTCCTTGAGCTTGACCAAGGAGTCGCTCTTGAACTCGAACATCCCGCCCAGCCCCACCAGCGTCAGGCCGCCCACCGCCAGATAGGCCCAGCGCGGGATCGCGTAGAACATCTGGCGCGACTGCACCCCCGCGTTGACCAGCATCACCAGCAGGCTCAGCGTGGTCAAGGCTTTCTTCTTGCAGGTCATGCCCCAGAGCACCAAGGCCAGGCTCGCCATGCCCACGAAGACCCCATGCAGCTGCCAGGTCTCGTCCAGCGCCTGGGCGAAGGAGGGCAGATAGAGCACCAGCTGGCCCGCCACCAAGAGCGCGTCCTGCTGCTCGCGGCGCTGCTTGGTCTCGCCCTCGAGCAGGTGCCCGCAGACCAGCAAGAACAGCGCCGGCGGCACCGTGTAGGCCTCGGTCTGGGTCACGTGGGAGGCGGAGAGGAAGAACTCGTAGCCGCACAGCAGCAGCGCAGCCCCGCCCCACAGATGCTTCCCATCGTAGTGGACCAGGCTCACCACCAAGGCCAGCACGCCGTAGGCGCTGTAGAGCTGCCAGGCCGTGTCCGCGTCCGTCACCACCAGCAGCAAGCTCAGCGCCGAGAACACCGGCACCAAGGCGCGGAAGGGCTCCACCGAGGCCGTGGGCCGCACGGCGGAGACCAGCGTGCGCGCCGCCACCATCACGCAGTTGACCAGCAGCAGATGCAGGGCGTAGTCCGAGGCCTTGCCGTGCCCGGTCTTGTCGAACCAGAGCCAATGCAGGAGGTAGCCCCCGATGACCGCGCCCGCCACCAGGTCCATGCGCCCGACCCACAGGCCGGGCAGGAACGCCAGCAGGCAGACCGTGGCCGCGGGCAGGGCCGTGGCCGCCGGCGAGCTCAGGCTCCAGATGGCGACCAAGGCCGCGAAGACCTCGCCCCAGACCGCGAAGCAGCGCGAGGGCTTCTCCCAGTCGAGTATGTCCAGGACGTAGCAGGCGCCCAAAGCCGCGGCCACCACCCAGGAGACGGTCAGCGGGTCCACGCCGCCGCCGAGCTTCTCCAAGATGAAGACATAGGCCAAAGTGGCGCTGGCCAAGGCCGGGTAGAGGAACTCCGTCCTCTTCCTGGCCCAGCCTACGGCGGCGTAGGCCGCAGCGCCGAGCAGGGCTACGGTCAGGGCCGTGGTGAGCTGTTCCGGGGGCAGGCCGGAATGCGCGGTCTTCCCGGTGAGGATCGGCTCGGCCCAGCGGCCCGCGGTGACGGCCAAGGACAGCGACATCGTGCCCAGACCTACGGCGGTCAGGGGCGTGCCCAGCTGCTCCTGCCGCTTCTCCCCGCCCAGCAAAGCCGCGGCCAGCAGCACGTAGGCCGCGGCCGTGAACTCCAGAGCGCCCATGGTGAAGCTGTGTCCCCCGTTCTGCACCGCGGCGCCTAAGGCGGCCAGGAGCATCAGGCTCGATGCGTAGGTGTAGGCCGGGGCGCCGTACATGGCGCCCATGGACCCGTAGGCCAGGGCCGCCAGCATCAGCACCATCATCATGGAGGCGAAGCCGTCATGGACGTAGGAGGACCAGGCGGGCATCAGCATGGCGATGGAGAAGCCGGCCGCGGCCTGGCCGAGCACGAAATAGGGCTCGGCCAGCTTCTTGCGGCCCGCGCGCTCGAAGGTCCAGGCCCGCAGGGTCGAGAGCAGGCCGCAGGGGACCAGGAGCAGCCCGTAGCGGTAGGGGGGGACATGCTTGTGATGCAGGAGCACGGCCGCGCCTCCCATGAAGCACAGCCCGGCCGCGTAGGCGAAGAGCGGGTTGAAGAGCCGGGCCTGCACCGCGAAGGTGATGCCTAAGAGGACCAGCGTCAGGCCGGCGAGCAGATGTTGAGGCTGGTTCATGAAGAAGCCGTGCATGGCCAGGAGGGCTCCGGCGGCCAAAGCGCCGGTGTTGAGCCCCGCGGTGAGGCCTTTGCGCAGGCGCTCGTCCATCGGGACGGCGCAGGCCGCGGCCAGCAGGGCCAAAGCCGCGCAGGCCAGGGCCAAGGCCTGGGACTGGGGGTCCAACGCGCTGCTCAGGCAGGCCAGGTAGACCGCGCCGTGGCAGCCCACGGCCAGGATGATGCCCATGGACAGCGTGGGCACGCCGGCGGCGCTGGCCAAAGCGGCCAAGGCCATGCCCGCGCAGCCGAAGCCCCAGGCCGACGCGTAGGTCAAGGTCTTGCCCAGGATGAGGACGTCGGCCGCGAAGAAGACGAAGGGGACCAAGGCGACCCCCAGGTCCATCAAGGTTTCCGCGGTGCTGGGGGTCCTGCCCTTGCCGTGCAGGAGCCGGCCCCCGCCGTAGATTCCCGCGGTCATGAGCACCAGGAACAGGAACTTCATCTCGGGGGGGATGACCTCCCAGTAGGTGCGCACGAAGATGTAGGCCGAGAGCACGAAGAGCGTGGAGCCCGAGATGAGCAAGGTCTTGATGTCGCTCGAGATGCCGCCCGCGGCGTGCGGGGCCGCCTGCGGTATCGGAAGTTCCGCAGGTGCCGGCCGGACGGATATCCCTACGGCCGGCGGCGGCGGCAAAGCGGGGGCCGGCCCGGGCAGGCGCAAAGCGGCCCAGAGCTCGGCCGCGGTCTTGCTGTCGAGTCTTCCGCTCTTGAGGAGGTCTTCGAACTTCCGGCGGGCCCCGCCGGCTTGCGCCGGGGCCGCCGGGCTTTTGGCTCCCCGGAGTTGGTCCAAGAACCATCGCACCATGGTCCCGACCCCTACCACGCACACAGTGGTAAAGACGAGGTAGAACAGGATGTCATCTTTCATGGATGCCTCTCTCCGACGGGGTCAGACCCTCATAAACTTCACAAAGTATACACCCTTATTGCTCCTGGGGAAATATGGTAGGTTCTCTGCGGCCGGAGATGCCATGGCACTACCTTCCCCATCGCCCCTGAGACGGCTGCTGGGCTTGGCCGCGGTGCTCGTCGCGCTCTGGTTCCTGTGGAACACCCGGGTGGTCTATCCCATCCGCATCCTCGTGACCTTCCTCCACGAGAGCAGCCACGGCCTGGCCGCGGTGCTCACGGGCGGCCATATCGACAGGATCACCGTCGAATCCAACGGCAGCGGACTGTGCTGGACCCGCGGCGGCTGGCGCTGGGTGATCCTGCCGGCCGGCTACCTGGGCTCCATGTTCTGGGGCGGCGTCATCCTCATACTCGCCTGCCGGACCCGCTGGGACAAGTACATCTCCCTCGTCCTGGGCCTGGGGCTCATGGTCGTCACTTGCCTCTATGTGCGATCCTGGTTCGGCTTCGCTGCAGGGCTTCTGCTGGGCGCGGCCCTGGCCTCGGCGGGCCGCTGGCTCCCGGAGGGCGCCAACGACGCGCTCCTGACCTGCATCGGCAGCGCCAGCTGCCTTTACGCGCTCTTCGATATCCGCGACCTGACGAAGGTCTCCGGCCCCACCGACGCGACCATGTTCTCCCGCGAGATCCTGCCCCTGCCGGCAGCGGTCTGGGCCGCGCTCTGGGGCATCCTGGCGCTGTTCTGCCTAGCCGCGGCGCTCAAAGTCGCGCTGGCTCCTGGCCGTCCGCGATAAGCCGGTTCGCCCGGTCATTTGGTAGAATCCCTTCATGCCCCAGGGAATGCCTACCATCTATAAGATCCTCGCCGCCGTCGTGATCGCCGCCTTGGCCGGCGTCGCGGCGCTGACCATCGCGCTCAAGATCTGGCTGCCCCCGCAGAAAGTCCAGCAGCTCATCGTCGAGCAGGCCGGCAAGTACCTCCACCGCGAGGTCAGGCTCAAGTCCGTGGAACTCGGGGTGATCAAAGGCTTGGTCGTGGAGGGCCTGGAGGTCTCGGAGAAGCCGGATTTCAAGGCCGGGGTCTTCGCGGGCGTGGAGACCTTCCGCTTCCGCATCCGGCTGCTGCCGCTGCTGCGCAAGACCGTGGTCATCGATGAGATCACCGTGGCGGGCCCGAGTCTGGCCGTGGTCCAGCTCAAGCCCGGCGTCTTCAACTTCTCGGACCTCCTGGCGGCTCCGGCCAAGGCTCCCGAAGCCAAGCCCACGATCGCGTCGGCCGGGCTATCCTTGCCCTTCGCCCTGCAGGCGTCGGTCGTCGCGCTCAAGGACGGGCGCATCACCTATCAGGACAAGGTCACAGGCGCGCAGTGGCGCGTCGGCAAGCTCCAGGGCGTCATCAAGGACCTGAGCCTGGCCAAGCCTTTCGGCGTCGAGGCGGGGCTGCAGGCCGAGCAGGTCGCGCCGGGCAGCCTCAAGGCCAAGCTGGACTTCGACGGCCAGGTGGACCTCTCCTGGTTGTCCTCGGGCAAGCTCTCCCTCGACATCAAGAAGCTCTCCGCGGACCTCTCCGGCCTGGCCCTGTCTTTGGCCGGCCCCGTGCACCTGGACGGAGAGACCCTCAAAGCCGAGGACCTCAAGGGCAGGCTCGGCAGCGGCAAGCTCTCGATCAAAGCCGTCATCCGGGACTTCAACAAAGCGCCGGACGCCCAGCTGGAAGCCAGCCTGAGCGAACTCGATGCGGCCAAGCTCCTCGAGGTCAAAGACCTCATGGCCGGGCCGCAGCCGGCGGCGGGCAAGGGCGCGCCGGCCCCGGTCGCCAAGACGGTTGCCAAGCCGGCCAAGCCCGCCGCGGCCGCCCCCGTCTCCGCGGGTCCGCCCATGAAGACCAGCGGCAAGGTCGCGGTGGACAAGATCCTCTACCGCACCTTCAAGGCCGAGAAGCTGCTCATGACCTGGGACCTCAAGGGCATCACCCCGGACCTGCGCGGGCTTTCCGGCGCCGCCAAGCTCAGCGTGGGCGGCGGCACCTTCCAATCCGAGGAGGGGGCCGGCGGGCGCTCCAATCTCATGAAGGCCCTGCTCATCCCCCTGACCGTGCTCAAGCAGATCGGACGCCTGGGCTCGGCCCTGCGCCTGCTGCCCTCCTTCGACCAGCTCGCTTTCTCCGAGATCAAGGGCGACTACCTCTTCGAACGCGGGCTCATGACCATCAAGGAATTCCACATGACCAGCGCGGCGGCCAAGGTCACGGCGGGCGGCACCATCGACCTGCCCGCGCAGAAGCTCAACCTCCAGGTCACGATAGCCCTGGCCAACGTGGCGCCCATCGGCGTGGACGTGGGGGGGACCTTCGACGAGCCCAAGCCCAAGCTGCGCCTGACCAAAGCCCTGGCCGAGCCGGTCCAGAAGCTCGCCCAGCCCGCCCTGAACCTCTTGAAGGGCCTGTTCAGGAAGAGATAGGCGGGCGGCGGATCCTCATGAACATCTCATACCGCTTCCGGCTCCAGGGCGGGGCGGAGATCCGCTTCGCGCTGAGGCTCGACCCCGAGACCTTGGGACTCATCCCCGCCGAAGACGGGCCGCCGCCGGAGTGGACCCGCCTGGGCAACCGGCAATGTCCGCACTGCCCGCTCTCGGAGGACCGGCACCCCTATTGCCCCATCGCGCGCAACCTCGCGGGGGTCATCCGGGAGTTCGCGCCGCGCATCTCCTTCGAGGAGGCGGACATCTCGATCGCGACCGACGCCCGCCAATTCCGGCGCCGCGCGCCGCTGGATAACGGGATCAGCGGCCTCATCGGCATCGTGATGGTCACCAGCGGCTGTCCCCACCTGGACAAACTCCGGCCCATGGTCTACTCCCACCTACCCTTCGCCTCGACCAGCGAGACCTCCT
Organism: Elusimicrobiota bacterium; assembly: GCA_026388095.1. Lineage (NCBI taxonomy): Bacteria > Pseudomonadati > Elusimicrobiota > Elusimicrobiota bacterium. The sequence goes on from JAPLKL010000037.1 coordinate 17,473, forward strand.
ATCGGGCCATCTCCATGTACCTGCTGGCCCAGTATCTGCGCCGCCAGAGGGGGCTGGAGCCCGACTGGAGCCTGGCCGGCTTGGTGCGCATCTACGAAGCGGTCAGCCTGGTGAACAGGCATTTCGTGGAGAGGCTCAGGACCATCAAGATGCTGGACGCTTCGCTCAACGCCATCGTCAAGCTCGACTGCTTCGCCACCCTGACCGCCGGCATCATCACCGCGCAGAGCCTGGCGGGCGTGGAGCGCCTTTTCCAGGGCTATCTCGGCGGCCCTGAGACAGACCCCGTCCGCCGGCCGTAGCAGGCTGCTGATAAACCCTCCAGCGGAAAGGACTGTGTCCGTCCGGACACAGGCCTTTCGGTAGCGGGCAACAGTCCGTCCCCGAACTGGCGCGCCGAAGGCTCGCCAGTCGCGCCGAAGGCGCCATCCTTCGTGCAACCTATCGGATGGGTTCTGCCGCCCCGCTTCGCGGGTCGGTGCGCCCGGCAGACGGCCGCCGGGCGCTCGCAGAACGGACTTCATCAGCAGCCTGCTAGCCCCCCGGCCCCGCGAGTTGGCTTCCGCTGGATTTATTTGTTACCATATAATTAGGTAGCTAAGTAAATGCATTCCAGCTTCATCCTCAAGAACATATCGCGGCGGGACATCCTGGAGTCCTTGGCGCGGCGCTATCCCGAGTGCGACCGGAGCGCCCAGGAGGTCTTCCTGGCGCTGCTGAGCGTGGCCGGCGCGGTCATGGAGTCCATCGAGTCCCATCTCTGGGAGCATAAGACCTCGCAGGGCCGCCTTCGGATACTCCTGGAGCTGGATCAGGCGGCGGGCCATGCCCTGGCCGCCGGGGAGTTGGCCCAGAACCTCGGGATCACGCCGGCTACCGTCACGGGCCTTCTGGACGGGCTGGAGCGTTCGGGCCAAGTCCGCCGGGAGCGGCGGCGCGAGGACCGGCGCGGCGTCACCGCCCGGATGACCCCGCGCGGCGCGAAGTTCCTGGCCGAGGTGATGCCGGAGCGCTTCCGCCGCAACGCCCGGCTCATGGCGGGGCTCTCGCGCTCGGACAGGCGCGAGCTGGTCCGGCTCCTGGAGACCGTCTCGCGGGGGCTGGAGGGGACCTCCCGGCCATGAGGCCCCGCTCGCTGCTCCGGGCCGCGGCCTGCCTTCTGCTGCCCGCGGCCCTCTGGGCCGCGCCGCCGGCTGCGATGCCTCCGCTCGACCTGAGCCTGCAGGAGTGCGTGGCGCTGGCCGTGCAGAACAACCTGTCCGTGCGCCTGGCCAAGGCCGGCACCGCGGCCGCGCGGGGCCGGGTCCTGCAGTCCTCCGCCGCGCTCCTCCCGCGCCTGACCGGGTCCATGAGCGAAGTGCGCACCTACAAGGAAAACCTGGCGGCCATGGGCTTCAGCGGAGGAGGCTTCCCCGAGCTCATAGGGCCTTTCAACACCTTTGACGCGCGCATCCGAGCCGTGGCCGAGGTCTTCGATCTGCCTTCCATCCTGCGCCTGAAGTCCTCGGGCGCCGACGACCGCGCCGCGGCGCTGGAGGAGCGCCTCGCCGTAGAGCAGGTGGCCGCGGCCGCGGCCCTGGCCTACGTGGAGCTCTTCCGCGCCCGGCAGGCCATCGCCTCGGCGGAGGCGGACGTGGGACTGTCCCTGAGCCTGCGCCAGCTCGCGGAGGACAAGAAGCACGCGGGCACCGCGGCCGGCATCGACGTGGCGCGGGCCAAGACCCGCGAGGCGGAGGAGAAGCTGGCCCTGCTCGAGGCCCGCAACGTGGCCCAAGAGGCCGAGGTCCGGCTGCTGCGCGTCGTGTGCCTCCCCTTGGACCGGAGCGTGGTTCTCAAGGACGCGCCGAGCTTCGCGCCGTCCGAGCCGCTGCAGACCGAAGCGGCGCTCCAGGCCGCGCGCGCGGATCGCTGGGAGCTGCGCATCGCCGAAGAGCGTTTCTCTTCGGCCCGGTCGCAGTGGCGGGCCGAGCAGTCCCAGCGGCTGCCCTCCGTCGTCTTGACCGGCGACGTGGGCTTGAGCGGCCCGGACCCGGACTATCGGGCCCGGACCACGGGCAGCGCGGGCGCGGCCCTGCAGCTGCCGATCTTCGCCGGAGGCGCCATCACGGGGCGCGTGCGCGAGGCGGACAGCCGCAAGGCCGCGGCCGAAGCGCGCCTAGACTCCCTGCGGGCCCAGGTCGATGAGGACGTGCGCCTGGCCATCATCGACCTCGGCGCCGCGGTCGAGCGCGTGGACACCGCTTCCGAAGTGGCGCGCCTCGCCGAAGACGAGCTGGCCATGGCCCGGGACCGCTTCGCGGCCGGCGTGGCGGACAACGTGGAGCTCCTCAACTCCCAGACCGCGTTGACCCACGCGCGCGACGTCCGGGTCTCGTCCCTGGCCCGCTACCAGGCGGCCCGCATCAGCCTGGCCTTGGCTTTGGGCCGGATGAAGGATTTCGCTTTCTAAATGGGGGAAGTCATGGATTCCGCTAAAGACGCAGCAGCGCCTGGCCATGAGGGGCCGGTCCACGCCGCGGCGGGGCATCCGCCGGCAGGCCACGTGACCCACCCGCACCGGCCGCGCACTCGGCACCGCATAGCCCTGGCCGTCGCCATCCTGGCCGGGATCGCGGGCGGGGCGTTCGGCCTGCGCTACTACCTTTGGTCGCTCAACCACGAGGACACGGACGACGCCTTCATCGACACCCACGTGGTCATGATCTCGCCCAAGATCGAAGGGCAGGCGCTCAAGGTCTACGTGGACGACAACCAGCGGGTCAAGCAGGGCGACCCGCTGGTGGACATCGACCCGGCCGACTATCAGGTCAAGCTCGGGCAGGCGCGCGCCGCGGTGGGCGCGGCCGAGGCCGAGGCGCGCAAGGCGGCGGGCGACGCGGCCAGCGCCAAGGAGCTCTTCGCCAAGGACCGCGTCTCCCGGCAGTCCTACGACCACGCGGCGGCGGAGGCCGAGGCGGCCAAGGCCCAGGCCGAGCTGGCGCGCAAGAAGCTCGACGCGGCCCGGCTCGACCTTTCCTACGCCCGCATCGTTTCCCCGAGCGCGGGCAAGGTGACCCGCAAGTCGGTGGAGATCCGCTCCTACGTCCGGGTCGGCCAGCCGCTGATGGCCATCGTCCCCGATCAGGTCTGGGTGACGGCCAACTTCAAGGAGACCCAGCTCACCCGGATGCGGCCGGGCCAGAAGGCCGTCATCCGCGTCGACGCCTATCCCGGCCGGACCTTCCCGGGGCACGTGGACAGCATCCAGGCCGGGACCGGGGCGCGCTTCAGCCTGCTGCCCGCGGAGAACGCCACGGGCAACTACGTCAAGGTGGTCCAGCGCGTCCCCGTCAAGATCGCGTTCGACGATCCTTCCGAAGCCCTGCCGGCCCTGTCCCCCGGCATGTCCGTCGTGCCCGCCGTCGACCTCCGCTAGAGCACCGGCCATGGCGCAGGCACCGGCGGCGGAGTGGCGTCCCAGCCATAATCCCTGGCTGGTCACGATCTCGGTCTTGCTGGCCACCTTCATGGAGGTCCTGGACACCTCCATCGCCAACGTGGCCTTGCCCCACATCGCGGGCAACCTCTCCGCCACGATCGACGAGTCCTCCTGGGTCCTGACCAGCTATCTGGTCTCCAACGCCATCATCCTCGTCGCCGCGGGCTGGATGAGCAGCATCTTCGGCCGCAAGCGCTACCTGGCCTTCTCCGTGATCCTCTTCACGCTCGCCTCCGCGCTCTGCGGCATGGCCCAGACCTTGCCGCAGCTCGTGGTGGCGCGCATCCTGCAGGGCCTCGGCGGCGGGGGCCTGCAGCCCCTGGCCCAGGCGGTCCTGCTGGAGAGCTTCCCGGCCGAGGAGCGCGGCAAGGCCATGGCGGCCTACGGCATGGGCATCGTGGTGGCACCGATCATCGGGCCCACCTTGGGCGGCTGGATCACGGATGCCTACTCCTGGCGCTGGCTCTTCTACATCAACATCCCCATCGGCATGCTGGGCCTGTTCATGCAGCAGATGTTCCTGGAGGAACCGCCCTACTTGAAGCGCGTGGCGGGCTCGCGCATCGATTACGTGGGGTTCGGCTTCATGGCGCTGGGCGTGGGGCTCCTGCAGATCGTGCTGGACAAGGGCCAGGAGCTCGACTGGTTCAGCTCGCTGTGGCTCCGCTGGGGGGCGCTGGGCTCGGTGGTGTTCCTGGCCCTCTTCGTGGCCTGGGAGCTTCGCCAGAAGCATCCCGTGGCCAACCTGCGCCTGCTGACCAACCGCAACTTCGGCCTGGGGACCGCCTTCATCGCGGTGTTGGGCGCGGTCCTTTACGGCACCACGGCGCTCCTGCCCATGCTCATGCAGAGCCTGATGGGCTATCCGGCCTTGCAGTGCGGCCTGGCCATGACCCCGCGCGGCCTGGGCTCCTTCGTCTCCATGTTCGTGGTGGGACGGCTCACGAAGAAAGTGGACAACCGGATCCTGCTCATGTTCGGCTTTTCAGGCCTTGCCGCGACCATGTGGGTCTTGAGCGGCCTCAATCTCGACGTCGCCCCGCGCAACATCTCCTGGCCTTTGGTCCTCAATGGGTTCAGCATGGGCTTCGTCTTCGTGCCCCTGACCACGCTGACCATGGCGACCTTGCGCCAGGACGAGATCTACCAGGCCACGAGCATCTACGCTCTTCTGCGCAACATCGGGGGCAGCGTGGGGATCGCATCTTTGGTGGCCATGAACCTGCGCCGGGCCCAGGTCCACCAGGTGGCCTTGGTCTCGAACCTGACGCAGACCAGTCCGATGTTCCAGGACCGCCTGGCCGGCCTCTCCGCTACCCTGGGGAACCTGGGCGTGCCCGCCTCGCTGCAGGCCGCTTACGCGATGGTCTACGGGACGGTGCTGCGGCAAGCCCTGCTGCTGTCCTTCATGGACGTGTTCCGGTTCCTGGTCTTCATCTGCTTGGTCTGCGTTCCGCTGGCCTTCGTCTTCGAGCGCGGCCGGCGCCAGGCCTCGGGCCCTGACGAATTGAGGGAAAAGGGCGCGCCGATAGCCCCGCCGAGAGTGGTCTAGACGGCGGCCGCCTGCTTGAAGGCGGCCTGGAGCCGTCCGAAGTGGAGGGCCCGGTCGTCGGAATCCAAGGAATTATGGTAGCATGTTGCCGGAATGCCTTCCCGCATCTTCCTGCTCGAGGACGACCGCGGCATCGTTCGCGTCGTGCGCACGACTCTGGGGGACGAAGGCTGGGACGTCTGCGTGCACGGCCGGATCGCCGGCGCGCTCCAGGCCTTCGCCGCGTCCCGGGCCGACCTCGCCCTGCTCGACGTCGAGCTGCCCGACGGCGAAGGCTTCCAGGTCTGCGCGGAGATCCGCGCCGACTCGGCGTTCCGCGACGTCCCCATCATCTTCATGACCTCCCGTGGCGGCCTGGAAGACCGCCTGCACGGCTTCCGGGCCGGGGCGCAGGACTACATCCAGAAGCCCTTCGAGGTGCCGGAGCTGGTGGCCCGGCTGCGAGCCCATCTGGCCCTGCGGGCCCGGGAGGACGGCCTCCGGCGCGAAGCCGAGGCGGCGACCGCGCGCGAAAGGATCCGCCAGGACGTCTTCGACATGATCATCCATGACCTGCGCACGCCCCTGACCAGCATCAAGGTCTCGCTGGGCATGCTGCGCGACGGCGACCTCATAGACACGGCGACCCACGCCCGCCTGCAGGACATCTCCAACCGCTCTCTGGACCAGGCCATGCTCATGATCGACGACCTGCTCGACCTCAAGTCCAGGAAGCTGAACGCGCAGCGGCGGCCCGTGGATCTGGCGGCCCTCTTCGAGAAGCTGCGGCGCATGTTCCAGCCGCAGTTCGAGCGCCACGGCGGGGCCTTCCGGAGCCTGTTGGCCGAGGACGCCCGGCAAGTCTGCTCGGACCCCAGCCTGCTCTTCCGCATCCTGGTGAACCTGATCAACAACGCGCACAAATACTCTCCCAAGGGCAAAGCCATCGAGCTGCGCGCCAGCCGCAGCGGACCGGCGCTGCTCTGCGAGGTCCTCGACGAGGGGCCGGGCATACCGGACGCCGAGAAGGAATTGATCTTCGAGAAGTTCTACCGGACGCAGGAGGTCCAGACCAAGGCGGTGCCGGGCAGCGGCATCGGGCTGGCCTTCTGCCGCCTGGCCGCGCAGGCCTTGGGCGGCCGCGTCAGCGTCCGGGACCGGGAGGGCGGCGGCAGTTGCTTTGTGGTGGAGGTCCCGGCCGAGGAAACCCCGGCGCCGGCGCCCGCCGTCGCGCCCGTCTCGGACGCCGCGGCCCTGCTCGGGCCGGAGCTCATACGCGAGTTCCTGGCGGACTGCGCGGACCAGCTGCGCAAGCTGCAGGACGGGCTCCGGGCCGGCCAGGGGCCTCTGAGTCTTGATGAGATCCGCGCCTTGGCGCGGGCCGCGCACCAGTTCGCAGGCACGACCGGGACCTACGGCTTCCCCCAGGCCGGGGCCGCAGCCGCCCGGCTGGAGTCTTTGCTGCGTAACTACATGAGCGGCCAAGCGACCGACGCCGGGGGCCTGCGCGCAGAGGCGCTGCAGGCCTTCGATGCCGTGCGCGCTCAGCTCAAGCGGCCGGCTTGAGCTGAGCGCGGCCCCACTTCTCGATGCAGGACTTGAGCGCCGCCGAGGCGACCGGCTTGGTCAGGACCTCGTCCATGCCCGAGGCCAGGCACTTCTCCCTATCTTCCGCGGAAGCGGTGAGCGCGATGACCGGAAGGCGTTTGCCTCCGGCTTCCCGCTTGCGGATCTCGGCCGTAGCCTCGAAGCCGTCCATCTCCGGCATCTGGCAGTCCATCAGCACGAGGTCGTAAGCCGCGCGGGGCAGGGCTTCCAGGGCCTCCAGGCCGTTGTCCACGGCGTCCACCTGCACGCCCGCGATCTGGGCGAGCTGGCGCAGCGCCGCCACCTTGAGGAACTTGTTGTCTTCCACGAGCAGGATGCGGAGGTCCCGGACGGCGCCGCCTTGGGCTTCTTCGGTCATGACAATCTGAGGCGGATCCGTTCCGCGACCCGGGGCACGGCCTCGGCCACGGCCGGAGTCAGGCCTTCGCCGAACTCGTCGAGCCGGGCGGCTTCCACGGCGAAGCAGAGCCCCTCGCGCGGCATGGGCAGGCCCAGCCGGACGCCCAGGGCCAGCAAGGCGGGCAGCTGCGCGTTGTGGGCGCAGTCAGCCCCCGGGCGCCCGACCAGCTCCGCGAGAGGGAACTCGTAGATGTCTCCCGGGCGTCCGCCCTCGGTGCGCACGGCATCGACCACGATGAGGCGCTGGCAGCCGGCCAGCAGGTCCAGCAGGGCCGGGCCAGCTTCGCAGGTCGGCTGGACTTCGACCCCCGCGGGCAGGGGCCCGGCGGCGAGTTGCCGAGCCACCGCCACCCCCACGCCGTCGTCGCAGCGGCTGGGGTTGCCCAGGCCCAGGACTAGGGACTTCAATGGCGCCTCAGCTCCCGGACCACCCGCCGGCCGGAGTCGAGCACCCGCACCACGAGGGGCGTCTCTCCCAGGGCGTGGGTGGAGCATGCCATGCACGGGTCGTAGGGCCGGAAGGCCATCTCCACCATGTTGAGCAGACCCTCCGAGACCTTGCCGCCCTTGATGAGGCCGGCGGCCGCCTTGGCGATGGACATGCTCATGGCGGCCTGGTTGTTCTGGGTGGCCACCAGGAGGTTCGCCTTGGTGATGATGCCCCGGCTGTCGGTCTGGTAGTGGTGGAACAAGGTCCCGCGCGGCGCCTCCACCACACCGATGCCCTCTTTGGGCACGGCCGTGGGGATGTTGCGGACGTCGGGGTCGGTCAGCTCCGGGGCCTCGAGCAGCTCGCGCAAGCGCTCCGCCGCGTAGAGGGCCTCGATGAGCCTGGCCCAATGGTAGGCCAAAGTGTTGTGCGCGGGCTTGCCGCCTAGGGCGGCATACATCTTCTGGTATTCCTCCTGGGCCAGGGGGGTGGCCATGCCCTCGGCCGCGTTGAGCCGGGCCAGGGGCGCGACCCGGTACACGCCGCTCGACTTGCCGTCCACGAAGCCCTTCCAGCCGACCTTCTTCAGGTAGAGGAACTTCACGTAGGTCCAGGGCTCCACGCGCTCGGCCAGGTGCTGCAGGTAGTCTTGGCCCGCGAATTTGGCGAACTCCTTGCCGTCGGGGTCCACCACCCGGATGAGGCCGTCGTAGAAGTTCACGCGGTTGCGCTCGTCCACCATCCCCATGTAGTAGGTCTTGTGCTTGTAGATGTCGCCCAGGATGAGGTCCAGGTATTCCTTGTTCCCCAGGACCAGGTCATGGAAGACCTTAAGCACGAACCGCACGAACTCGACGCCGAACTCGGCCGTGGGCTTGTAGCGCCGGCGTTCTTCCTCCGGGAAGGGCTTGGACACCCCTCCGGGGAGGCAGCCCACGGGATGGATGACCTTGCCCCCGATGAACTCGATGAGGGCGCGGCATTCCCGGCGCAGCCGGATGAGCTTCCCGGCCGCTTCCAGGCCCACCTTGCCGATGACGCCGAGGATGTTGCGGCCGGCGGGCGCCGACTGCGGCCCCATGATGAAGTCCGGGCCGCCCAGGAAGAAGAAGTGGAGCAGATGGTCCTCCAGCATGAAGGCGGAGTACATCAGCTCCCGGATGGCCTTGCCCGCCGCAGTCGGCGCGACCTGGTAGAGGGCGTCCAGGGCCTTGACCGAGGCCATATGGTGGGTGGTGGGGCAGACCCCGCAGATGCGGGGCGTTATGCGCGGCATCTCCTCGGCCGGCCGGCCCTCGGCGAACTTCTCGAAGCCGCGCAGCTCCGGGATCTGCAAAGCCGCCGTCGCCACGTCGCCCTTGTCGTCGAGGAAGATCTCGATCTTCCCGTGGCCCTCGAGCCTGGTGATCGGGTTTATGGTGATCCGCTGGCTGTTCATGTCACGCCACCCCCTGTTTCCGGCGCAGGATGGAGGCCGGGAGGCTGAAGCGGTAGAGCGTCCCGCTCAGGTCCACGATCGAGTCGGCGAGCTTCTGGGCCTCGGCCTCGTCGCTGACGTCGTAGAGGGATGCCAGCGCCGATAGGAGCTTGGCCCCCTGGTCCTGGACCTCGTCCGTCGGGCCGAAGCAGCCCCGGCAGGGCATGTTGGCCTTGATGCACTTCTCACCGCAGCCCGAGCGGGTCGCGGGGCCCGCGCAGATGAGCCCCTGGTCCAAAAAGCACTTCTCCGGGTCGATCATGACCTGGTGCGGCCGCTTGATATCCTTGAGCACGGTCTTCTCGGGCTTGGAGTCCTTGCGCGGGCAGGTGTCGCAGAGCGTGGTCTTGGGCGCCAGCACCGAGCCCTTGGGCGGAAGCTCGCAGGTGAGGATCGCCTTGAGCGCCGCCAGGATGAGGTCCTTGGGCGGAGCGCAGCCCGGCAGGTAGTAGTCCACGTCTATGGTCTGGTCCAAGGTCTTGACCGTGTCGTAGAAGGAGGGCAGATCGAGGGTGCCTTGCGGCGTAAGCGTCTGGTCCTGGGGGAAGATCCCGGCCGGGTTGTCCACGCTGGGGACCTCCCGGTAGACCCGCGCGAAGATGCTCTTGCGGTCCCAGAGGTTCGCCAGGCCGGGGATGCCGCCGAGGTGGGCGCAACTGCCGTGGGCCACGACCAACTGGGATTTGCGGCGCAGGAGCTTGACCGCCTCCTCCTGCTCGGACATGCGGATGGCTCCATTGATGAAGCTCACCGCGATCGAGCCGTCGGGCATGGCCTCCACGTCCTTGAGCTTGAAGTCCAGGGCCACGGGCCAGAAGACGATGTCCACGGCCTCCACGACCTTGAGGATGTCCTCGTGGAGGTCGACGATCGACTCCTCGCAGCCTCCGCAGCTCGAACACCAGTAGAACGCGACTTTCGGTTTGGGCATGGCGTCACTCTCCCTCGGCATTCATCGGCCGACCGTCAGATTCAGGGGCCCCAGCTTCTTAAGCTCCTGGGCCATGCCCGCGACCACTTGGGCGAACCGTTCGCCCTCGCTGGCCGAGACCCACTCGAGCCTGAAGCGCTCGGCCGCTATCCCCATCTCCTGCAGGGCTTTCTTGAGGAAGTGGTAGCGGCGCAGGGCCTTGTAGTTGCCTTCCTTGTAATGGCAGTCCCCGGGGTGGCAGCCCAGGATCAGGACCCCGTCGGCCCCCTTGCGGAAGGCGTCCAGGACGAACTGCGGGTCGACGCGTCCGCTGCACATGACCCGGATGATGTCCATGTTGGCCGGGAACGGCTTACGCGCGCCGGCGGCCTTGTCGCCCCCGGCGTAGGAGCACCAGTTGCACAGGAAGGCCACGAGCTTGGGCTCGGCGGCGTCCGCCACGAAGGGCTGAATCTCGGCCAGGAGCTCCCGGGTGGTGAAATGCCTGGCCACCGCGTGCCCGCTGGGGCAGGCCGCCACGCAGGTGCCGCAGGCCTGGCAGAGCATGTCGCTGAACACCGCGACCTTCTTGTCCTTGTCGTAGCTGATGGCCTTGTAGGGGCACAGGCCGATGCATATCTTGCAGCCGGCGCAGAGCTCCGGGTCCACGGTCGCGGCCATGGCCTCTAGCTCCAGTTTCTCCCCGGGGACCAGCGCCGAGAGGATGCCTCCCGCGGCTGCCCCGCCTTCGGCCGCCGCGGCCGGTATGTCCTGGGGAGACTGGCAGCACCCGGCGATGAACACGCCCTTGCGGGGGCTGGCCACCGGCTCCAAGGAGGCGTGCGCCGAGGTGAAGAACCCGTTTTTCTCGCGCGGGACCTCGAAGACGCGGCAGACCTGGTCGGCGTCCGGCTGGGGCTCGAGCCCCTGGCGGTCCGGCCGGCCTCGGTCTGGTAGCGCACGGCCAAGCGCTCGCCCTCGCGCTCGACGCGCGCGGCCGCGGGCCCCCGGGCGCGCAGGAACCTGGCGCCGTGGGACTTCACCTCGTCGCAGAGCTTCTGGGCGTCCCGGCCGGGCAAAGAGAGCTCCGAGTACACGGCGCTGACCTCGGCTTGGGGCAGCTGCTTCTGGATCATGTGGATGAAGCCCAAAGACGCCAGGCAGCAGACGCCCGAGCAGTACGGGTTGTACTCGGGCGTCCGGGAGCCCACGCAGTGGATGAGCGCCACGGCTTGCGGCGGCTGGCCGTCCTTTTTCAAGACCTTGCCGCCGGTGGGTCCGGTCTGGGACACCAGACGCGCGAACTCCATGCCGGTCAGGACGTTGTCGAGCTTGCCGTAGCCGTACTGGGGGGCGCGCTTGGGGTCGAAGAGGGCGGAGCCCGTGGCCAGGACCACCCCGCCGGCCCGGATCTCCAGCACCTCGTCCTGCTGGCTGTAGTCGATGGCGCCGAAGGGGCAGGCCTTCTGGCAGAGGTCGCAGCCGCGCTGCCCGGGCGCGGCGTCCTTTTTGAAGCGCAGGCAGGTCTCGCGGTCGATGACCGGGACGTTGGGCAGGCAGCCCGTGTAGGGGATGTAGATGGCCTTGCGCCGGCTCATGCCCTCGTCGTAGTCGTTGGGGACCTGCACGGGACAGGGCTCGTAGCAGGCCCCGCAGCCGATGCAGTTGTGCAGGTCCACGGAGCGAGCCTTGCGGCGAACCTTGATGATGTAGTTGCCGAAGCTGCCCAGGACCTCTTCCACCTCGCTGTAGGTCAGCACCTGGATGTTGTCCTGGTGCAGGACCTTGTCGAGCTTGGGCTCCAGCATGCACGAGGCGCATTCCGCGCGGGGGAAGGCGTCCTCGAAGCGCGCCACCCGGCCGCCCAGGCAGGGGGCGCGCTCCACCAAGTAGGCCTTGCGCCCCTTCTGGGCCAGGGCCGCGACGGCCGAGATGCCCGCGACCCCGCCGCCCACGACCAAGGCGTCCGGGTTGCTGTCCACGAACTTGCGCTCCAGGGGCTGGTGCAGGGCGACGCGGCGCACCGCGGCGGCCACGAAGGCCTTGGCCTTGGCGGTGGCCACGGCCGGCTCGCCCGTGACCCAGGCCGCGTGCTCGCGGATGTTGGCCATCTGCATGAGGAAGGGGTTGAGGCCCGACGCCTCGCTGACCCCCCGGAAGGTCGCCTCGTGTTCCCGGGGGGAGCAGGCGGCGATGACCAGGCGGGTGAGGCCTTGCGCCTGGATCTCGCTCTTCAGGAAGGCTTTCCCTTCGTCGGAGCAGAGCAGCCGGTGGGACTTGGCCGCGGCCACGCCCGGGAGTCCGCCGGCGTGGCGGACCACGGCCTCCACGTCCAGGGCGTTCTTGATGTTGGGCCCGCACTCGCAGACGTACACTCCGATCTTCTCATCCATTTTAGCCTCTCTGGGACGTCCCCGGGTCAGCTCCGGGGGGGACCGCACGGCCGTTGCAGCGGAACTGCTGGGCTCCGTGCAGAGCCGTGGTGATGGTCAACAAGCCCGTGTTGACCGCGAACTGCACCCCCCGGCCGTAGTTCGCGCCGACTTGGCGCAGCACGATCGGGATCCGGCTCTCGGCGAGGAGCTGCTCGGCCTTGGCCACGTTGCGGTACCCGATCTTGGACTGGGGATCCTCGTCGCCCAGGGCGAACATGGCGGCCCCCCCGACCAGGCAGGCCTGCAGGTGGCGCGCGCTGCGGGCCTGGCATCGGCGCAGGATGCGCTCGATCATGTGCGGCAAGGCGGTGGCCACGCACTTGCCCGACCCGCCGGGGGGCGCCTCGTGCAGGCAGTCCAGGTCCGGCAGCATGCAGTGGGCCAGGCCGGCGAGCCGGCAGGCCTGGTCATAGAGGACTATGCCCACGCAGGAGCCCAGGCTGCAGGTGCTCAGGAGGGCCGAGCCGTGAGCGAGCCGGAACTCGCCGATGCCCACCACGACCTTGAGTTGGCGCGCGGCCTGGGGCTTGATCCCCATGTTCCTACAGCAGTTCCTCGATATCCACGATCAGCGCCGCCCGGCCGTCGCCCAGGATGGTGGCCCCGCTGAAGCCTCTGACCTTGCGCATGAGGCCGGTGAGCGTCTTGATGACGACCTCTTGCTGGCCCACCAGGGCGTCCACCTGGAGGGCTATGCGCCGCTCGTGATCGAGCACGACGGCGTACGGTCCGGCCGCGGCCCCCGCGGCTTTGCCGAAGTATAACTCCTCGAGGGCGAAGAGGGGGATGACCTCGTCGCGCAGGATGATGGCTCTGCGGCCCTCGATGGTGCGCAGGTTGTGCCTGCCGATGCCGACCAGCTCGCGCACGTTGCGCAAAGGGATGACGTAGACGTCCGGGCCGCTGCGCACCAGCAGAGTCCGGATGATGGCCAGGCTCAGGGGCAGCGAGATGCTCATGGAGGTGCCCTGGCCCTCGGTCGACTCGATCCTGAGCCTGCCGTTGTGCTTGTCGACCAGGGCCTTGACCGCGTCCATGCCCACCCCCCGGCCGGAGGTCTCGGAAAGCTTCTCGGCGGTGGAGAACCCCGGCTTGCAGATCAGCATGAAGGCTTCCTCGCGGGAGAGGCTCTCCGCCTCCGCCTCCGTCAGGAAGCCCTTGTCCACGGCCTTGCGCTTGATCCGCTCCGGCGACATGCCCCGGCCGTCGTCCGTCACCGTGATGCGCAGCTGTCCTTTCTCCTGCCGGGCGGCCAAGGACACGCGGCCGGCGGCGGGCTTGCCGGCCCGCCGCCGCTCCTCCGCGGACTCGATGCCGTGGTCGACCACGTTGCGCAGGATGTGGACCAAGGGCTGGTTGAGCTCCTCCAGGAGGATGCGGTCCGCCTCGATATCCTGTCCCGCGACCGCGAAATCGACGGGCTTGCCCTTGTCGCGCGCGAGATCCCGCACCATCCGGGGATAGGTGTCCAGGAGCAAGGCGATGGGCACCATGCGCGTCTTGAGGACCCGGTCCTGCAGGGAGTGCGAGATGCGCTCGAACTCCTTGAGGGCCTCCCGCAGGTCCGGCACCTCGCGCCGCGCCGCGATGTTGAGCAGCCGGGCCTTGTTGAGGACCAGCTCCCCCACCAGGTTCATGAGGGCGTCGAGGTGCTCGATGTTGAGCCGGATGCTGGTGATCTTGGACGGGGCCGCGGCCTCGCCGCGCGCGGCCGGCGCCGCGCCGGCGAGAGGGGGGGAAGACGCCGGGCCCGCGAGGGCGGCCTGGACCTTGGCCAGGATCGGCCCGTTGTCCACACCCGTGTCGTCCCCCGCGGAGGCGATGGCGTCCACCAAGGCCTGCAGGGCGTCCCGGCACTCGAGCAGGAGGTCCACGACCTCGGGGGAGACCTTCGCGGTCCCCTCGCGCAGCCGGGCCAGGAGGTCCTCCATGGCGTGGGCCAGGTGGCTGGTGCGCTCGTAGCCCATCGTGCCCGCCATGCCCTTGAGCGAATGCGAGGCTCGGAAGATCTCGTTGAGGAGCTTGGGGTCCGGGGCCTTCTCCAGCTGGACCAAGGCCTTGTCCAGCTGCCGCAGGATCTCGCCGGACTCGGACAGGAAGAGCTCCTGCATCTCCGGCGTGCGGCTGTATTCTTCTGCGCTCATCGGTTCATCGGCTCCCGCTTAAGGCTCACGCTTTCCGGTAGACATGCTCGTCCACGGAGAACTCCGCGTAGGCTTGGCTGCCCTGCGGCCCCAGGATCAGCTCGGACATCCCCAGCACCAGGTAGCCGCCCGGGACCAAGGCGTGATGGAACTTGTCCAGCAGAGGCTTGCGGCGTCCGCTGTCGAGGTAGATGCCGGCGTTGCGGAAGAACACCAGGTCCACCGCCTTGAAGGGCTTTTCCTTCAGGAAATCATGCCTCTGGAAGATCACCATCCGGCGCAGTCGGGGCTTCACCTGGAAACGGTCATGGCCGCAGGGGACGAAGTACCGCTCTCGCCAGGCGGGCTTGACGCTCTCCAGCGCGGCGGCGGGATAGATGCCCGCGCGGCCGGTCGCCAGGGACTGCTCGTCGATGTCGCTGGCCACGATGGCCAGGTGGAACCCCGGAGGCGCCGCCTCCAGCCCCGGGCCGAGGATATCCGAAATGGTCATCGCGATGGAATAGGGCTCCTCGCCGCTGGCGCAGGCCGCCGACCATATGCGCAGGACCAGGACCTGGCGCGCCGCGGCGGAACTCGGCGGGCTCATGCGGGCCGCCAGGAATTTCCGGCGCAGCAGGTCCGGCAGCAGCCTCTCGCGCAGATAGGCCCAGAGCGGCGGGTCGCGGAAGAAGGAGGTGACGTTGATGCTGATGCAGCCGACGAGGCGGGAGAGCTCCTCGTCGTCGCGCGCGAGGATGTCGAGATAGTCCGCCCAGGCGTCGCGCGGCTTGCCCAGCGCCGCGAGACGGACGTTGATGCGGCGCTTGACGTAGCCGACGGTATAGGGCGCCAGGTCGAAGCCCCGCGCCTCCAGGACTCGGCGGCAGATGGCCGCGTAGACGGGGTCTTCCGTTTCCTCGCGCACGACGCCTAGTTCAGCTTGAATTGCTTGGCCGCCTCGTCGAGCTTCTTCGCCACGGCGGCCAGGTTCCGGCCGGAGGAGGCGATCTCTTCCAAGGCGGCGTTCTGCTCCTGGGCTCCGGCCGAGGCCTCCTGCGAGGATGCGGCCGTCTCCTCGGTGCCCGCCGCGATCTGCTCGATCTCCTTGGCCACGTTCTGCACGGCCTTGGCGATCTCCTTGAAGACCTCCTGGGTCGTGCCGGTCAGGATCCCTCCGGCCGAGACCTCCTCCGCCCCGCGCCGGACCAGCTCCACGCCGTGGCCGGTGTCCTTCTGCACCGACTGGATGATCTCCTGGATCTGCTTGGCCGAGTTCGAGGAGGTCTCCGCGAGCTTGCGCACCTCGTCGGCCACCACCGCGAAGCTCTTGCCCACCTCTCCCGCCCGCGCCGCCTCGATGGCGGCGTTCAAGGACAGGAGGTTGGTCTGGTCCGCGATCTTGGTGATGACCTGGACGATCTCCCCGATCTGGGCGGAGCGCTGGTTGAGGCGCTCCATGGCGCCCAGGGCCTCGTGCATGGCCGCGTCTATGGTCTTCATCTTGAGGACGAGGTTCCTGACGGCCTCCTCGCCCTTCTGGGCCTGGGCGGCCGCCGAGTTCGACTCGGCGGAGGCGTGCTGGGCGGACTGGGCGATGGAGGTGGTGGAGCCGGATATCTGGGTGATGGTGCCGGCCAGCTGGCTCATGGTCTGGCTGGACTTCTCCGAGACATGGGCCATGTTCGCGGAGGCCTGGGCGATCGTGGCCGACGATTTCTGCACCTCGCCGATGAGATTCTCGCGCAGGGCCGTCACCATCGCGTTGGTGATCTTGCCCAATTGCTCGATGAGCGGGTCGTCGGCGCGCTCCTCGGCCTTGACCGAGAGGTCGCCCTTGCTGATCTTCTGCATGATCTCGAAGTGCGAGCTCAATCCGATGGCGAGCGACATGGCGTTCTGGTGGATGGCGTCCTTCTCCGCCATGGTCTCCTGGAGCTTCTTGACCAGGAGATTGATGAACTTGGACATGCGGTTGACCGTCTCGTCCTCGGTGTCCTCCCGGGCCCGCACCGTCTGGTCGCCCTTGGCGATGCGCTCCAGGAGATCCATCCCCTCCTTCATCTCATACTCGAGCAGCTGTATCTTGGTCTCCTCTTCCGCGGCGAGGAAATGCTTCAAATAGCTCTTGATGCTCATGTTCCCACTCCTGTTCCCTTATAAAGATTCAGCTGCGCGCGCCGCCCGGCCCGAGGCCGCGGACGCCACGCCCTCCCGGGGGGCCGCGAGTGACCGCGCTAGAACTGGATCTGCGCCCGGAACTTGCCTCCGCCCTCGTCGTTGCAGAACAGCAGGGTCCGCTTGGTGCGATCGCACCACTGCTTGACGTCCGCCGCGAAGGTCTGGCAGTCGGCGCTCACCTCGAGTACGTCTCCCGACTTGAGCTCAGCCGACTTCGCGGTGATCTTCAGGATCGGCTGCGGGCACTTCAAGCCTTTGCAGTCCAGTTGCACGTTGGCCATTTCTTGTTCTCCTTGACTCTGCGGCTGGTCATTGCTGCGTCTGCTCACGGGCCGGAGTTGCCTCCAGGTCCGTCTTCTTGAGCTGCGTCTGCTCCGTCTCCGACAAGATCCTCTCTGCGTTGAGCAGGATGATGATGCGGTCGCCCACCTTCCCGATGCCGTCGATGTACTCCTCGCCGATGCGGGACAGCGTCGGGGGTACGGTGTCTATCTGCTTGCGCGCCAGGCGGATGACTTCGCTGACGCCGTCGGCTATGAAGCCCACCGACTGGCGGGAGATGTCGGTGACCGCGATGCGCGTCTTGTCGTCCCAGGCCCTGGCGGGGAAGCCGAACCTCTTGCGCAGGTCGATGATGGGGATGATCCGGCCCCGGAGGTTGATGATGCCTTCGATGTAGGCGGGCATCCGCGGGACGCGCGTGATCTGGGGCATCCGGATGAGGGTCTCGATGTTCATGATCGGGATGCCGTACTCCTCGCCCGCCAACTGGATGACCACGAACTGGGAGGATTCCTCCCGCTTCGACTTGTCTTCTATGGACATGGGGACTCCTCAGGCGCCTTGGCGCAGCTTACCGAGGGCCTCGGCGAGCTGCTCGGCCTTGACGGGCTTCTCCACGAAGCCCTTGGCCCCCAGGCGCAGGGCGTCGTCTATCATTTGCCGCTGGCCTAGAGCCGAGATGACCAGGACGCGGGCCTGGGGGTCGAGCGCGCGGAGCTGTTCGATGCCTTTGAGCCCCGAGTCGCCGGGCATCACTAGGTCCATGGTCACCAGGTCCGGCTTGAGTGCTTGGTATTTTTCGAGCGCCTGGGGGACGTTCTCCGCCTCTCCCACCACCTCCAGGCCCTGGCCGACGAGAAGGTTGCGCATCACCAGGCGCATGAACTTCGAATCATCCGTTATCAGTACTCTTTTGATTTCCACATACACTCCGATCCAGACCTATCTTTTCCGCCTAGCCGACCGAGGCCGTCAGGCGGTCCAAGAACATGCGGACGTTCTCCGCTCCGGGGAACAGCAGGAGCTGGCCCAGAACGGGCCGCTCCGCCACCGTGAAGCGCGCCTCGACCATGAGCAGGCTGTCTCCCTCCATGGCGGCCTCATTGAGGACGAAGTCGACCACGGACGCCAAAGAGTCCTCCGCAATGGTGGGGACGCTCAGGAAGGTGCTGGTCCCCAGGAGTTCGCTGAGCACGTTGACCACGCTCGAGATGACGATATTGCCCATCTCCTCCAGCGCGGAGGTCTCCATGTCGGGGGTGGGCTCGCCGCCCAAAAAGAGCGGGCTGAGTAGCAGGCTGGCGAGGCTGTGCGCGGTCTCCTTCTCGAAGCACAGCAGGACGCGCCCGGAGAGCCCGCCGATCATGCGCTGGTGGATGGCGCGGACCACGCGCTGAGCCCCGCCCAGAGCGGCGACGGCGTCCCGGAGCGGGACCCGTCGCACCTCCGGGACTTCGATGCCGATCTGCTGGCCGGTCATCTGCGCCAGCGATTTGGCGGCCTTGGCGCTGCCGATGCTGACCAGTTCCCGGAACGCGTCGATCTGGAGAGCGCCTAGGCCGCTGTCCTTCTTCATTAATAGGGGCTAATCCCGCATCGCTGAGTCCGAATCGTATTGTACCAGTCTGGCCGGCGATGTCAAGGAAAATTGGAGTCGGATGAGGACGCGCAACCCGCTCCGTCAGCCGCCCATTCCCACAGGCGGAGATGATTGGTAGAATCTGATGCCGCTATTGGGCGATCAAGTATGGTATCCTCGCGATCATGAGCGAACCGCCGGCCGTGGACCTGCGCCGCGACGTGAAATCCCTCTGCGCCGAGCTGCTTGCGGCGGGCGGCGCTCCCGAGGTGCGCATGCTGGCCGTCCTGGCCCGGGTCTTCCCGGCCCAAGCCTCCGCGCGCGGCATCCTGGATCCCAAGCTCGGCGTCTACAGCGAGGGATTCTTCCTGCGCCTCATCGAGTCCGAGCTCTCCGGCACGGCCGAGGCCGGCCTCATCGTGTTCCGCTCCGAACGCGTCGAGGAGATACGCCGGGAGAAGGGCGAGGATGTGGCCGCTCAGGTGCTGGGCCGCCTGGCCGAGTTCCTCCGGCCGCGGCAGGCCGTCGCGGAGTGGCTGGGCCGCGTCGGTCCGGACAGCCTGGGCCTGCTCCTGCCCCAGGTGGGGATACTGACCGCGCAGGAACGGGCGCAGACCCTTTACGAGGCCCTGCGCCGGAGCTCGCGCTTCCCGACCAGCGCGGGCGTCTCCCACACCATGGACCTCTCCGGCGGAGCCCCCGAACTGGTGCGCCTGGCCCGGGAAGCGGCGCAGGCCACGCGGGACTCGGGCGGCCGCCAGCCGCGCACCTTGACCTCCCGCGGGCCGGTCGCGCCTCCGGTCGCCACCGCTCCCCCGGCCGCGGCCGCGCCCGCCGGGCCGACTTTGGCCGCGCGCTACCAGCGGCTGGTCCTGCTCAACCGGATGTCCCTGGAGCTTTTCGCCGACCAGCCCTTCAGCGAAGCCCTCTTGCAGGCCTGCAGCACGATCCTGGCCCTGACCCAGGCCAATTACGCGGCCGTCCATTTCTGCGACGAGTTCGGCCAGCCCTTCTGCGCCGTGCGCCACGGAGAGGGCCCCGCCGCCCGGACCGAAGGGCATGCGGAAGAAGCCCGGCTGGTGGCGCGCGTCCTGGCCGAGCGCCGCATCCTCAGCGCGGGAGGCCGCCGGGGCTGGTCGGCGGCGCCGCTGCTGCAGAACCGCCCGGACGGGCCGGCCCCGCTCGGCGCCGTCGTGGTCGGCTTCCCCGAGCCCCGGCCGCCGGACCCGGAGCTCGACCAGACTCTGCTGGAGATCAGCCGCCTGCTGCGCAACGCGCGCCTGACGCAGCAGCATCTGGAGCACCAGCAGGTCTTGGCC
>JAPLKL010000038.1 GCA_026388095.1 Elusimicrobiota bacterium
TCCGGGTTCTGCTCCCGGTTCTGGCGGTGCGCCGCGCGCAGCACGTTCTTGCGCACGTAGCCGTGCAGGTCGCCCACGCTGACATGGCCGCTGCCCTCGGGATCGGCCTCCCCGCCCAGGCCCCGCAGCAGATAGTAGGTGAACAGGCCGTGGCGCTGCGCGTCCAGGCTGCCCGCCACCTCGTCGCCGGAAGCCGCGGTGAGCACGGTCAGCTTGTCGCCCTTGGGCAGCACCGCTTCCTTGACCAGCACCAGCGGCCGCAGCCCGGAGGCGATGACGGAGCGCCCGCCGGATCCTGAGAAACAGGCGTCGAGCAGCACCACGACCTCGCGCGCTTTGAGGCGGCCCAGCCGGTCATAGAGGCGTCCCAAGGGATACGCGCTGGTCTGCAGGAAGGCCGGGTCGCCGTCCCAGGGCACGAGATGGGCCGTGCCCTTGCGCGGATCCGGGGCCCCATGGCCGGAATAGAAGAAGTAGACGCGGGAGTCTTCGCTGACGTTGCGCGGCAGCCACTCTTCGATGTATTTGGAGAGGTCGGTCTTGGTGGCGCGCTGGCCGGTCAGGAGGATGACGTTCTCCTCCGGCACGCCCAGGACGGCCTGGGCGTAGCGCGCGAAGGACGCGGCGTCGCGCTCGGCGAAATTGGCCGCGGGCAAAGAGCGGTAGCGCTCCACGCCGATGACCAAGGCGAAATGGCCACGGGCGGCGCTGCCGGCTGGGGGCTGCGCATCGGGCGACGGGGGCGCTTGGCCGACCTGTTCATCACGACATTCTGCAGGACGAAACCGGTCAGGTCGCCGTAGCCGCTCATGGGCGCCGCGGCCGGATAGGTCCCGAGCAGGCCGCCGTTGGAGTCGAGCTCCGTGACGTTCTGGCTCCCCGGATTGACCACCCACACATGGCCGCTGGCGTCGACGCCTACGCCCGAGGGGTTGACGCCCGCGCCGTAGTCCCCGATCATGGCGCCGCTGGCGCCGTCGAGCTTGATGACCCGGCCCGGCCCGTGCGTGTTGCTCGGGTCGCCGGCGCTGCCGCAGAAGTCGGCCAGCCACACATTGCCGGAGGCGTCAACCGCGATCCCGTCGGGATTGCAGCCGGCGGGATAGGTCCCGATAAGGGCGCCGTTGGAGCCGTCAAGCCTGGTGACATTGGCGGGCTGCCGGCCGCTCCCGTCGCCCCAGCCGTTGGCGACCCAGACATCGCCCGAAGCGTCTACGGCGACCCCTCTGGGCTCGATGCCCACGCCGTAAGTCCCGAGCACGGTCCCGTCGGAGCCCCTGAACTTGGTGACGCTGCCGAACGCGCCGGAATAGGAAGTGGGACAATGGGCCACCCAGACATCGCCGGAAGCGTCGACGGCCAGTCCGTCAGGGGGATTGGCGAGGCCGCGCGTCCAGATCACGCTGCCATCCGAGCTCTTGAGCTTGAAGATGCTGCCGGGGGCGGTGCCATTGCCTTGGGTCGCGTAGATATCGCCCGAGGCGTCCAGCGCCATCGCCTGCGCAATGAACCCGACGCTGAGACTTGTGACGGCGCCGCTCAGGGCGTCGACTTTATGGATCCGCGGAGCATTGGCATCGACGAACCACAGGTCGCCGGAGGCATCCACGGCCTGGTCGGAGCCGGCCGGGGCGGGGAACGTGGTCACCTTGCCGCCCGCGGTGTCGATCCTGGTCGCGGTGCCCGCCCGGCCCGCGACCCACACGTAGGGAGTCTTGCTGAGCGAGGGCCCGCTGCCCGCGACCGGCGGCGACGGCCTGGGATTGCCTATGGGCCGCAGGCGGTCCTGGGCCGGGTCGTAGACCTCGGCCGCGGCGGTTATGTACGGGGGGGAGTCCGTGCCTAAGGACCCGCCGAGGACGTAGAGCCGGCCGCGGGCCACGACTCCTCTCGTTTGGGATCTGCTCACGGGCAGGGGCGCCGCCTCGTACCAGAGGCCGGTGGCCGGGTCGAAAGCCTCGTGCAAGGCGATCCAACTGTTCCCGCTGCCGTGGCCGCCCAAGGCGTGGATCTTCCCGTCCAAGACGGCCGTCGGGAAGTACGAGCGCGCGGTAGGCATGGGCGGCGCCGCGGACCAGGAATCGTTCTTCGGATCGTAGACCTCCACGATGTCGTAGGTGGGGCCGCTCAGCGGATGCCCGCCCAGAACATAGATCCGGCCTCCGAAGGCGGCCATCCCAGGGTCACAACGTCCGGTCGGCATCGGCGACAGTCGCTTCCATGAATCGGCGCGGGGATCATAGCCCCAGAATTCCCCCGAACAATCTCTGCCCAAGACATAGAGAACGCCGTCGACTGCGACTCCCCTCGACATGCCCGGTGCGGGGACCGGCGCCCGAGCGCCCCAGGACTTGGTCTCGGGGTCGTAGACCTCCAGGCTATTGAGCCGATCACGGGACGTCGCGCCTCCGACGACGTACAACTTCCCGTCTATGACCCCCGAAGCCGCATTGTGCCGCGCGGTGGTCATTGGGGGAAGCTGAGACCAAGTCTGGCGCGACGGGTCGAAGGCCCAGAGAGCAGAAGAGTCACAAGGAGGCTCCGGGGAAGGGAAGACAACGCCTCCAGCCAAATAGATGATGCCGCCGATCTCGGCTTGGGCCGACGTAACCAGCCGGATCGGCATGTCCTTGAGCCGTGTCCACGGCGTATGGAGAGGCGGGGCCTCGGCGACCGGCGGCGGGCCCTGGATCGGCGGGACCTTGGCCCGGCCGCCGCGGCCGGACCCCGGCTTCCTCATCACGAAATTCTGCAGAGCGAACCCGGTGAAGTCGCCCAGGTTCCCGCCCGTAGTCACACCCTTGTAGGTCCCGATGATGTTCCCGGCCGGGCTCAGCTTCGTGACCGAGGAGACGCCCGCGTTCATCACCCACACGTCGCCGGAAGCGTCGACGGCGATGCCGCCCTTCGGGTTCCTGCCCGCGCTGTAGGTCCCGATC
>JAPLKL010000039.1:0-60140 GCA_026388095.1 Elusimicrobiota bacterium
ATCCCGGTGCGTCTTCTCGTCCTGCGCCAAGAGCCCGACGAAGTCGGCGTGGTCGAGCTCGGCGTGCTTGGGGTCGCCGATGCGCTCGGCAAAGCCCCTGGCCATGCCGATGAGCCTCAGCGCGTTGAGCGTTTCGACGGTCTGTTCATGAAGCATCTCTCCTCCTGTCAGTGGTAGTACTCCCCGCCACGGATGTTCTGATGGTAGGCAGGATAAACGGGATTCCATGCAACAGAATGGGCCTTATCGTAAGCGATCATCCAATCCAGGCCCCCTCGGTGGCCTGGATTCGGTTATAATACAAAAACGCCGCCGGAGTGAGCGTCAGGATCGGGTGGGATTCGTCAGGCTGGCAGCGTCGAGGCAGAGCCGTGGCTACGCGGAGTGGAAATCATCCGCCGGAGGAACATCGACTGCTTCGCATAAATCGGTCCGCGGATCGAGTTGGCACTCCTCCCCCGGCGGCCCGCACATCGCCTCGACGAGTTTGGTCCGAGCGGGCACCGTCTTCGGAAAATCCGTCGGAAGGCCAAGATGCTCCAACAGCCGGACCAACTCCCGGTCGTTCATGATGATTGCTACCGGGACCAAGGTCGCGGCGCAACGCGGGCAGACCAGCGGGTCGACCTCAAATACGCGGTTCATGCAAGACGCCCAAGACCGCGCGCTTCGGCTCACAGCTTCCTTGACCCCTTCCACCTTTTTGCGCAAGCGCGCCTTGGCCGTGCCTCGGCTCGCCTCAGCCACCAGCAAGGCCCGCAGCGCCGAGTTCGGCCCCAAAGCTCCGTAGTAGCGCAGCAGGTTCTTGCGCGGCGGCGGGATCAGCAGGCCCCAGCGCCTGAGAAACTCCATCGGCTCGAAGCGCAAAGCCAGGGCCTGCCCGCTCTTGGGCTCGGCCCGGTAGACGACCAGGTTCTTCTTGCGCAGGTACGACAGCCGCATGATCGAAAGTCCCGGCTTGGCGCAGTAGTACAGCAACCGCTCCAGCCCCTCCCGGTCCCCGGCCGGCACGAACACCTTGGCGTGCAGGGAGAAGCCCGAATTCCGCCAGGCCAGCATCTCCTGGGCCAGGTCCGCTGGAATCGCGCCCAACTTGCGCAAGCGCCTGAGGATCTTGCGGCGCAAAGACTCGGTCACAAGCTCGATGTCCCGCTGCGACGGCGCGGCCGCCGCGTGGAACTTGAGCCTCGGGCCCAACGGCCCAAGCTCAGAGCTGAAGCGCCCCTGGGAAACCACCGCGTGTATGTGGGGATGAAGATTCAAGGACCGGCCGGCCCGCTGAACGAAGTGCAGCTGGGCCGCGGCCGAGCCCGCGGACCTCTTGCGCAGGGAAAGCTCTATCTCGCGGGCCAGGATGCGGCTTATCTCCCCCGGCAGGGCCCCGTTCTGGTTGACGTACCAGCGCAACCGTTTTGGGATGGTCAGGACATATTGCCGGTAGCCCACCTGCGGCAGCAGCCGATCCGAGGCGTCGGCCATTATTATCGCCGCGCGCTTCGCCCCACAATGCGGGCAAAAACCCCGGAGCTTGCATGAGAATGCGACAAAAAGATCCTGACCGCAGTTCGGGCACCGCAAGCGCATCACCCCATAGCGAACGAGGCCGCACTCGATATACTTTTGCAAGTGCTGGAGCACTCCCAGAGGCGGTCGGGACCGCTGGTCCTGCTTTCTTCCCTGACTCATGATATACGAGCGAGGGCCTGATTTGTTCCCTGCATCGCTGGCCCAGTTGCGCTGGGACCAAGGGACCGGTGGGGCCGACCAGATCACGCGGCCCGCCAACCATGACGGCAGTCATCTCCCGGACGCCGGGATTGTGGTATGCTAGAATTCTTATAGGCATGAGAGACTTCACCCGGAAGGATTTCCTCAACCTGTTCCTGGGCGGCGGAGCGCTGGGATTGGTGGCATCCACCGTCTATCCGGTCCTGCGCTACCTCCTGCCGCCGGAACAGGTGGAGGCCGAGCCCGACGCCTTGAAGGTCGGCGCGGTCAAGGACTTCGCCGTGGGCACGAGCAAGATCGTGAAGTTCGGCCCGAAACCGATCATCGTCATCCGCGACGTCAAGGGCAACTTCCACGCCCTGACCGCGACCTGCACCCATCTCGACTGCATCGTGCAGTACAGCAAGGACGCCGACTTGGTCTGGTGCGCCTGCCATGGCGGGAAATACGACCTGAGCGGCAAGAACATCTCCGGCCCCCCGCCCCGGCCCCTCACCCAATTAGACGTGCGGGTCGCGGGCGGAGATGTGACCGTGGTGAAGACGGCATGAACGAGCTTGGGACCGCGCTGCTGGACTGGTTAGACGAGCGGCTGGACATCCGCCGCGGCATAGAGTGGGCCACACACAAGCAGGTGCCCATCCACCGCTGGAGCGTGTTCTACTATGCCGGCGGGGTGTGCCTCTTCCTCTTCCTCCTTCAGTTGGCCTCAGGCATCCTTCTGCTCATGTACTATCGCGTGGGCGCGGATTCCTCCTATGAGAGCGTCCGCTACATCTCCTCCAAGGTCGCCTTCGGCTGGCTGATCCGCTCCATCCACAGCTGGGGCGCCAACATCATGATCTTCTGCGTCTTCGTCCACATGTTCAGCGTGTTCCTCATGAAGGCCTTCCGCAAGCCCCGGGAGCTGACCTGGGTGACCGGCTGCGTCCTGCTGGGGCTCTGCATGGCCTTCGGCTTCAGCGGCTACCTGCTGCCCTGGAACGAGCTCGCCTACTTCGCGACCAACGTGGGGACCGACATCATCGGTCAAGTCCCCGTGGCGGGCCACTGGCTGCTCAAGCTCGTGCGCGGGGGCAACGACGTCACGGGCGCGACCCTGTCCCGGTTCTTCGGCCTGCACGTGGCCATACTGCCCGCCCTGCTCTCCCTGACCATCGGGGCCCACCTGACCTTCGTGCAGGTCCAGGGCATGGCCCATGCCGATGAGAGCCCCAAGACCATGCCTTTCTTCCCGAACTTCTTCCTGCGCGACGTCATGCTCTGGCTGGTGGTGCTCAACGCGGTGGCGGTCCTGGCGGTGTTCTTCCCCTGGGAGCTGGGCAAGAAGGCGGAGGCCCTGGCCTCCGCGCCGGCCGGGATCAAGCCCGAATGGTATTTCCTCTCCCAGTACCAGTTCCTCAAGCTCCTGCCCGGCAAGGTCCTCTTCATCCCCGGCGAGCTGCTGGGCATCATCGCGCTCAACGCGGCGGGCCTGTTCTGGCTGCTCACGCCTTTCTGGGACGCGGTCGTGCCGCAGGAGAAGAAGGAGGCCGCGGTGCGCCTGGTCGGCTGGGGCGGTCTGGCCGCGCTCCTCGCCATGACCATCTGGGGGCGGTTCTCATGAAACGGCTTCTGATGGCCCTGCTCATCGCCTGGCCGGCGGCCGCCTTCGCGCAGAGCCAATGCGTGAAGTGCCACGCGGCTTCGGATGACGCCAAGCAGAAGGCCATCGTCAAGTCCTTCGCCAGCGACATCCATCGCGAGAAAGGCCTCTCCTGCCATTCCTGCCACGGCGGCGACCCGGCGAAGTCCGACATGGGGGAGGCCATGAACCCGGAGGCGGGCTTCACGGGCGTGCCGTCCCGGGCGGACATCCCGAAGTTCTGCGGCAAGTGCCACTCCCAGCCGTCCTTCATGAAGAAGTACAACCCGTCCTTGCCAGTTGACCAGGAGCTCAAGTACTCCACCAGCGTGCACGGCCAGAAGCGCAAAGCGGGCGACGACAAGGTCGCGGTCTGCTCGGACTGTCACACCGCGCACGCCATCCGGCCTGCCAAGGACCCCGTCTCCTCGGTCTACGCCAAGAACATCCCGCAGACCTGCGGCCGCTGCCATGCGGACGCCAAGCTCATGGCGCCCTACAAGATCCCCACGGACCAGCTGGCCAAGTACACCCGCAGCGTGCATGGAAAGGCCTTGCTGGAGAAGGGCGACTCCGCGGCCCCGGTCTGCAACACCTGCCACGGCAACCACGGGGCCGTGCCTCCGGGCGTGGCCGACATCAGCCAAGTCTGCGGCATGTGCCACGTGAACAACGCCGAGTTCTTCAAGTCCAGCCCCATGGCCGAGCCTTGGGCGAAGCGCAAGTTCCACCTCTGCGCCACCTGCCACACCGCGCACGACATCCAGCATCCGACCACGCAGCTGCTCTCCTCGGAGAACGGAGTCTGCCTCAAGTGCCACCGGCCCGAGTCCAAGCAGCTGCAGGTCGCGACGGGGATTAAATCCGAGCTCGAGCTCGTCGAGAGCAGCTACGCCGGCGCCGAGAAAGCCATCCTCGCGGCCGAGGAGAAGGGCATGGACATGGCGGAGGCCCGGGACCTCTGGGGCGCGGCGCGCATGTCCATGTACCAGGCCAGGACCACGGTGCACACCTTCCGGGCCCAAGACGTGGCGAAGATCGCCGACCAGGGCATCGCCAGCGCGCGCAAGGCCGCGCAGGCAGCCCTCGACGCGGTGACGGATTTCCGCAACCGCCGCGTCGGCCTCGGAGTCGCCACCCTGTTCATCTCCCTGCTGGTGCTGGCCCTCTACCTGAAGATGCGGGACATCGAATCAGGCTCCTAGAGCTTCGGCGCCTCGCCGCTCACTCCCGGCGGTATTGCGTGTAGCTGTAGCGGGCGTCCGGATCGAAGGCAGAATCGTCCACGGGCCGGTCCGGACTGAAAGTGATGACGCTCAGGTCCTCGCTGAGATGGACCCACGCCGGCTGGGAACACTCGCGCGCCTTGTCGCACGCGGTCCACGCGATGTCCTTGAAGTCCGGGCCGCCGGGCCGGCCGAGAAGCTCCACGGACTTCTGGAACGTGCGGATGCTGAGCAATTGCACGGTGCCCTCGGCGGGGAACCGGAACTCGTGCGTGTCCAGCATGTCGAACTTATGCCAGCGGCCGCTCTCGTACTCCTCCCGGTCGCACTCCATGCGCTCACGCTTGCTCAAGGCCTGGATGGGAGTGTAGCGGCCGCACTGATAGGTCGCCACGTATCTGCCCCCGGCCAGCTTCTTGAACCGCTCCAGGACCTGCGCCCACTGGGGCGCGCGGCCCGATTCCTGCCCGCGGGGAGGGCGCGGCGCGGCCGCCTTCTCCGCCCTGTACTTGAGAGCGCCGATGCGCCGGCGCACCTCATTGGCATCGCGGGCCTGCGGAGCGGCGACGAGGTATAGCCCGAGGCTGGCGGCCGCGTCCAGGTCCTGGCCGGCCTTCTCCTGCGCGTCCGCGAGGCTAAGGTAATCGTTCGAAACCCAAGGGGCGAGTAAGAGGGCCTGCGCAAGGGAGTTCACTGCGTCAAGGTAGTCCTGCGGGGTCTTGGCGTCCTTAAAAGCGGCGGCAGCTCGGCCCTCCAGCTCATAAACTTCGCCCGGAACCGGGGGCGCAGGAGTCGTCGCGAGCGCCTGCTTGATGATCCTTTCACGCAGATCCTTGTCCCGCGGGTTCTTCCGCAGCTCGGAAAGATCCTGGGCGAGGCTCTCGGCCGGGGTCGACGGCGGGGCCGCGGCCAAAGCGCCCGGGCCGACGGCCGCGAGCCAAGCCAGCGACGCCAGGATGGCGCCTCGGACCATGGCTACCGTTGCATCGGCCATATCGGACGTTATCTCCGTGTCCATACTGATTCATAGATGATACACAAAATTATATAGTCTGATTTCACCGAACCGCTGACTGCCGGGCACTAGACATTGTACGAGCATGATTTTATTGGTAACATTGTGGGTCTTGTAGACCACAATCTGGAGTGGCAAAGGCTGGTTATCTCGAGGAATCGACCACATGAAGATTAGAACTGACTGGATGAAGGCGACGGCCCGCACTTGCTCCGCGCTCGCGCTGTTGGCAGTCTGCTGGGTCATGCCGCCAGCGCTGCACAAAGCGCTCCATTACTGCCCGTTGCGGCCGGACGGCGTCGGACAGGCTCACGCCCTGCCGGCCTTCTCACGCAAGTACAAGCTGTCCTGCTCGCAGTGCCATTCCGGGTTCCCCGCCCTCAACGCGTACGGCCGGCAGTTTAAGATGAACGGCTACGTGCGCGAGCCGGGCGGCAGCGAAGGGGTGCTCAAGAGCCAGGACCAGGAGCTCACCATCGAGGCGATCTTCCCGTGGGCGCTCATCGTGCGCTCGCGGCCCTTCGACAACGGCACGGGCACGATATCCAACCAGGGCGCGCAGATGGGAGGCACGGCGAGCCCGAACAGCAACGGCTTCAAGTCCCAGCCTCTCAACGACGTGGACTTCTTCGTCGCCGGCGGCGATGCGGCCCGGCACATCTCCTTTTTCGGAGAGATGGACGCCAACGCCAACTCGGCAACGAGCTTCCAGCCTGCGCTGGGCGACCTCCGTCTGGGCTATCACCCGCTGCCCTTCCTCAACGTGGTCGCCGCGCGGCGAGGCTTCTTCGGCGACGATCCGTACCAGACCATCGTCTCCAACGAGACGCCCACGATCGCCAACCGCGCCACCGACCTGCTGATGAATAATCAAAGCTCCATCTCGGGCAATTCCCTGCTGATGACGCAGCAGGCGATGTACGCCTACGGCCAGGCCAATCTCAGCGGAGACGCTTTCCTTTATTATGCCGCGGGCGCGTCCAAGGACTCCGACGGCGGCAATCAGTACACCTCGCCGACGAACGGCAACGCGCGTCTGGCCTTCGACAACGGCAAGGGCCTCATGGTCGGGACGTTCGGCACTTACGGGCACGAACGGGTCGCGACCGCCGGCGGCATCGGCGGCAACCTGGGCGTCGATAATGGGACCGGCGAGCGGCAGCTCTTCCAGCGCGGCGGCTTCGACGCGCTCTGGGAAATCGGCAATCTGACCGCGCGCGCCGCCTTCGTCTACAGCCACGACCGCGGGGGCGACCCCGCCTCGGGCCTCGACATCAGCGACACGAATCGCGCCGCCTACGCGGAGCTCGCCTACTACTACAAACGGGGGCACATGTATCCCTTCCTGGCGCCGTTGGTGCGCGAGAACTGGTACACGACGTTCAACGGGACTCGGCAGTTCAACTACGTCACCATGCAGCTCGCGCACTACTTCGCGCCGAACCTGAAGGCCTTCATCGAGTATTCCGTCGACACGAAGCGCGACTACCAGGGCGGCCAACTGAACAACGCGGTGCCGCCGACAAGCCTGGCCTCCCTCGGCGACCGCGTCACGATGCAGCTCGAAGTCGGATTCTAAGCAGGAGGGATCATGAAACGCTCTCGGGTTTTGACGGCTCTGGTCGTGCTGGCCTTGTGGACCCCGGCGGCCATAGCCGACGACGCTCCCTCTGCCAAGCCGGACGATGCGGGACCCGCGGCGTCCACTCAGGAGCAGTTGGACAAGATGGACCAGGGGGCGGACTCCATCGATGTGTCGCAGTATCCCAAGGAGCAGCAGGACAACTACCTGGTCTTCGCGACGAAGTGCTCCAAATGCCATACTTTGGCCAGGCCCATCAATTCGCCCTACGCCCTGCCTAAGCAATGGCAGACCTACGTGACGAAGATGAGCCACAAGCCGCGCGCGGGGATCGACCAGGACAGCGCCAAAGCCATCATAGACTTCCTGACCTACGATTCCTCGGTGCGCAAGAAGGACCGCATCGAGGCGATGCTCAAGGAAAAGGCTGCCGCGAAGAAGGACGAGACGGGCGACAAGCCGGCTAAAAACGACGCGAATCCGGACGGGAAGACCGACGCTCCCAAGACCGACAAGCAGCCGTAGGCGCCCCGGCCTGCCCGGAGCCCTCATCATCCTCGCCTGCCTGCTCGCGCCGGCAGGCGCGGCCAGCGGGGCCGGCCAGCCGGCCGCCTTCCAGCGTCACGCGGCGCTCTTCCTGATGAAATGCGCCAAATGCCACACGATCGGCGGCGGCCAGCGCGTCGGGCCCGACCTGCGCGGGGTCGCCGACCGCCACGAGGCCGATTGGATCGTCGGCTTCGTCATGAACCCCGACGGCTACCTCGAGACCGACCCCGCCGCCAAGAAGCTGCTGGCCGACAACAACGGCGTGCGCATGGAGAACACGCACCTGACGCGCGAGCAGGCCCAGGGCCTCCTCGAGTTCCTCAAGGCCGCTTCGAAGAGCCCACTAGCCTCCCCGCAGGCCGACTCGCGCCGCGCCGAAGAACCGCTTTACAGGAAGGTGCGCATGCCCGACGAGGGCCTGAGCGTCTCCGCGCCGGGCCTCGCCCTGCTGTTCCTGCTGCTGGCCGCGGTGGCCGTACTTTGGCAGTCCGGCCAACGGCGCTTCGCGGCGCTGGGTTTCGCCGCCGCCCTGGCCGCGGGGTATTGGACCCTCGGCGGGCGGCGCTATTACCATCTGCTGGGCAACCAGCAGGGCTACGAGCCCATCCAGCCCATGGCCTTCTCGCACGCCCTGCACGCCGGACGCCTCTCGATCTCATGTCTCTACTGCCACTCGGGCGCCGAGCGCAGCGACGTCGCCGGAGTGCCCGCTCTCAACGTCTGCATGAACTGCCACGTCGCCGTGCGCGCGCGCTCCGGCAGCAAGGAGCCCTCCCCCGAGATCACGCGGCTCGTCGCGGCCTGGCAGGAGCGCGGCCGGCCCGGGGCGTCCCCGCTCGAGTGGATGCGGGTGCACCACCTGCCCGACTTCGTCCATTTCAGCCACCGCGTCCATGTCGCCGACAACCTGCAGTGCCAGGAGTGCCACGGGCCCGTGCAGACGATGGAGCGCCTGCGCCAGGCCGCCTCGCTGTCGATGGGCTGGTGCATATCCTGCCACCGCCTGGAGGAAGGGACCGCGCCGGCGCACTGGAAACGCGTCGGTGGGCCGCTCGACTGCGCGGCCTGCCATTGGTGAGAGAGTGCGATGACCGATAGAGAACGTCTTGAACGCGGGAAGCAGGACCGGGCCGACGGGATCACGCGCCGGGATTTCCTGAAGATGCTGGGCGCGGGCTTCGCCGCGCTGGCCGCCGCGGGCTGCAAACTGCGCCCTCCGAAGGAGGCCATCGTCCCGTACGCCGACCAGCCCGAGGGCGCGCCGCCGGGAGTGTCGCGCTGGTACGCCTCGACCTGCGGCGGCTGCCCGTCGGCCTGCGGCGTCCTCGTCAAGAGCCGCGACGGCCGGCCGATCAAGATGGAGGGCAACCCCGACCACCCTCTCTCCCGCGGCGGCCTCTGCGCGCGCGGGCAGGCGACGGTGCTCGACCTCTACGACAGCGAGAGGCTCAGGCAGCCGCTCGCCGGCGCCTCGCCCGCCTCGTGGCCCGAGGTCGACGCGGCCGTGCGCGCCGGCCTCGCGAGCGCCCGGCGCGAGGGCCGGGAGATACGCGTCGTCTCCCATGCCGTCGTGAGCCCGTCGCTCCAGGCGGCGGTGGCGGGCTTCCTCGGGCGCTTCCCGGGCGCGCGCCATGTCGTCTACGACTCCCTGCCCGCGGCGGCGATCATCGAGGCGCACCGGCGCACGCATGGGCGCCCCGTCCTGCCGCATTATCTCTTCGGGAGCGCCCGCGCGATCGTGAGCTTCGACGCGGACTTCCTGGGCACCTGGATATCCCCGGTGGAGTTCGCGAAGGCCTGGGCGGCCAACCGCCGCCCCGAAGAGATCATGTCCTGGCACGCCCAGTTCGAAGCGCGCCTGTCGGCGACGGGCGCCAACGCGGACCTGCGCGTGCCGCTGCGCCCCTCCCAGGAGCTCGCCGCAGCCCTCGCCCTGGGCCGGCTCGTCGCCAGCGGCGTCTCTTGGCCCGGCCCTCTGCCCGCCGCGCCCGCCCCGGCGCCGGTCGCTGACGGGACGCTGCGGCAGACGGCGAAGATGCTGCTGAGCGTCCGCGGCCGAGGCCTCGTCGTCAGCGGCTCCGCCGACCCGGCAGTCCAGACCGTCGTCAATTGGATCAACGGGATGCTGGGCAATTACGGCCAGACGCTGGACATCTCGCGCCCCTCGCTGCAGCTGCAGGGAGAGGCCGGGGCCATGGACCGCCTGATCGCGGAGCTCGAGGCGGGCTCGGTCGGCGCGCTGATCGTGCTCGACGCCAACCCCGCGCAGGACCATGCGCGCGCAGGGGAATTCGCCGCGGCGATGGCGAAGGCGGGGCTGACCGCCGTGCTGTCCCAGCGCCGGGACGAGACCGCCTCGCTGGCGAAGTTCGTCTGCGTGACCCCGCACGCGCTCGAGTCCTGGGACGACGCCGAGCCCGTGGCCGGCGTCGTGAGCCTCACGCAGCCTCTGCTGTCGCCCCTCTTCGACACGCGCCCGGCCATCGAGAGCCTTCTGGCCTGGTCGGGACGACCCGGACCGGCCTTCGAGTTCATACAGGAACGCTGGCGGGCCAAGGTCTTCCCCCGTCAGAAGGACATCCGCAGCTTCACGGCCTTCTGGGACGAGGCCCTGCGCCGCGGAGCCGTGTCGATCAGCGCCGCCGCCCGGCCCGCCGCCGCTTTCGACGCCGGCTCCCTGGCTGGACTCAGACCCGCGCGCCGCGCCAAGGCGGGCGCTTTCGAGCTCGTCCCGTACGCGGGGGTCGCCCTCGGCGATGGCCGCCAAGCCAACAACCCGTGGCTCCAGGAATTGCCCGATCCCGTGACCAAGGTCTCCTGGGGCAATTGCGCCTGCCTTTCTCCAGCGGACGCCGCCCGGCTCGGCGTCGCGGAGGGCCGCATGGTCCGGCTTTCCGCCGGCGGCCGGGCGCTGGACCTGCCGGCCTACGTCCAGCGCGGCCAGGCCGACGGCGTCGTCGCGGTCGCGCTCGGCTACGGGCGCAAGGCCGCCGGCCCGGTCGCGGCCAATTTCCCCACGGTCAAGTTCCTGCCCATCGAAGAGGACCCCGCCGGGGGCGGCGACGTCTACCCCCTCTGCGCCGCGGAGACGGTCTCGGTCACGCCGCTGCCTGCCACCGTCCAGCTCGCCAAGACCCAGCTCTTCGACTCGCAGGAAGTGCCCTTCACGGGCGAAAAGCGCCGCGCCCTGCGCGAGACGACGCTTCGGGGCTATGCCAAGGAGCCTGTCGAGGCGAGCGCTTCGGAGGAGGCGGCCTCCGGGAACGGCCTCTGGCCCCGACACGACTACAAGGGCCGCAAGTGGGGCTTGGCCATCAACCTGACCGCCTGCACCGGCTGCTCGGCCTGCGTGGTGGCCTGCCAGGCCGAGAACAACATCCCGGTCGTCGGCAAGGCCGAAGTGCGCAAAAGCCGCGAGATGCACTGGCTGCGCATCGACCGGTATTTCTCCGGGGCCCCGGACGCCCCGAACCCCGGCATCGCCTTCCAGCCCATGCTCTGCCAGCACTGCGACAACGCGCCGTGCGAGACCGTCTGCCCCGTCCTGGCCACCGTCCACTCGACGGAGGGCCTCAACATGCAGGTCTACAACCGCTGCGTGGGCACGCGCTATTGCGCCAACAACTGCCCGTTCAAGGTGCGCCGTTTCAACTGGTTCGACTACCGGCACCGGGACCTGCTCCAGAACCTGGCCCTCAACCCCGACGTCACGGCGCGCACGCGCGGCGTCATGGAGAAATGCTCGCTCTGCGTCCAGCGCATCTACTCGGCCAAGTTCGAGGCCGACAGCGCGGGGCGCGCGCTCAAGGACGGCGACATCACTCCGGCCTGCGCGCAGAGCTGCCCCGCCGACGCGATCGTCTTCGGGGACCTCAACGACCCGCAGAGCCGCGTCTCGCGCCTGGCGCGGGCCAACCACAGCTACCGGGTCCTCTCGGAGCTCGGCGTCGGGCCCTCGGTCTTCTACCAGGTCAAGGTGCGCAACATGAGGGAGGCCTAGGATGGCCCACGTCCTCTCCTCTTTGCGCCGCCCCCTGATCGGGGGCGCCAAATCCTACGCGCGGGTGACCGAAGACATCTGCGCGCCGCTCGAGGGGAGGCCGACGCGCGCCTGGTACGCCGCGATCGCGGTTTCCGCGACCGCCCTGCTCATCGGCGCCGTCGCCGTCACGGACCAGATCTGGACCGGGATCGGGACCTGGGGGCTCAACAAGACGGTGGGCTGGGCTTTCGACATCACGAACTTCGTCTTCTGGGTCGGCATCGGCCACGCCGGCACCCTGATCTCGGCGGTGCTGTTCCTCTTCCGCCAGCGCTGGCGCACCTCGGTCAACCGCTCGGCCGAGGCCATGACCATATTCGCGGTCATGTGCGCCGGGACCTTCCCGCTGATCCACATGGGCCGGCCGTGGCTCGCCTATTGGGTGCTGCCCTACCCCAACCCGATGGGCCCGCTGTGGGTCAATTTCCGCTCGCCCCTGCTCTGGGACGTCTTCGCCATCAGCACCTACTTCACCGTCTCCCTGGTCTTCTGGTACATGGGCCTCCTGCCCGACCTTGCCGTCGTCGCGCGCCGCGCCGAGGGCTGGCGCAGGCGCGTCTTCGCGGGCCTGAGCCTCGGCTGGGACGGCTCCCAGAAGACCTGGCTGCATTACGAGAAGGTCTACCTTCTGCTCTCGGGCCTGGCGACGCCGCTGGTCTTCTCCGTGCACACCATCGTGAGCTTCGATTTCGCCACCTCGGTCATCCCGGGCTGGCATTCGACGATCTTTCCGCCCTATTTCGTCTGCGGCGCGATCTTCTCGGGCTTCGCGATGGTGATGACGCTGATGATCATCG
Source organism: Elusimicrobiota bacterium (assembly GCA_026388095.1). Taxonomy (NCBI): domain Bacteria; kingdom Pseudomonadati; phylum Elusimicrobiota; species Elusimicrobiota bacterium. Next base: position 12,564 of record JAPLKL010000039.1, read on the forward strand.
CGCGCAAGGTCATGGCCTTCGAGGACTACATCACGCTGGCGCATATCGACGCGATGTGCAAGATCACCCTGCTGACCTCGCTGATCGTGGCTCTGGCCTACGGCACAGAGTTCTTCATGGCCTGGTACAGCGGCAACCCCTACGAGCGCTTCGCCTTCCTCAACCGCTTCTTCGGCCCCTACCGGCACTTCTTCATGGGCATGATGCTCTGCAACGTCGCGGTCCCGCAACTGCTGTGGTCGCGGCGCGTGCGGACCACCCCTTGGGCCGTCTTCGCGGTCTCCATCCTGATCAACGTGGGCATGTGGCTGGAGCGCTTCGTGATCATCACGGTCTCCCTGCACCGCGACTACCTGACTTCGAGCTGGACGATGTACCACCCGACCTACATCGAGGTCTGCACCCTCGTCGGCAGCTTCGGCCTTTTCCTGACCCTTTTCCTGCTGTTCTGCCGGTTCCTGCCGATGATCGCCGTCAGCGAGGTCAAGGGCGTCCTGCATTACGCCCGCGAAGGAGACGGAGGCCCCCATGGCCCATGAACTCGTCGCCGGGGTCTTTGACTCGGAGGAGAGAATCCTGGCCGCCGCGCGCGCCGCGCGGCGCGCGGGCCTGCCGATCCACGACGCCTATACCCCCTTCGCCGTCCACGGCCTCGACCGGGAGCTGGGCCTGGAGCCCTCGCATCTGGGCGTGGTCTGCTTCCGCTTCGGCGCCGCGGGCCTCATCCTGACGCTGGGCTTCCAGTATTGGGCCTCTACCTTCGATTGGCCCATGAACATCGGCGGCAAATCCCTCAACGCCTCTCCGGCCCTCATCCCCGTCGCCTTCGAGCTCACCGTCCTGTTCGCCGGGGTCGGGATGGTGCTCTGGTTCCTCGCGATGCGGGGCCTCTCACCGGTCAAGAAGCCCGCGCTCGAGGCGCTCGGAGGCGTCGACGACCGCTTCGTCCTAGCCCTGCGCCGGGAGCCCGGCGGCCCCTCGGGCGAGGCGCTCCGACGATTCCTAGAGGCGCAGGGCGCGCAGCTCGTCGTGGACGCGGAGGGCTCGTGAGGCGCTTCCTCATACCCGCGGCGCTCCTGGCGGGCGCCGTCGCCGTGCTCCTCGTCCGGCGCGACCTCAACGAGCCGCATCTGAGGCTGTTCAGCGACATGGTGAACTCGCCCGCCTATCACAGCCAGCAGCCCAACCCCGTGTTCCGGGACGGCCGGACGCTGCAGCGGCCCGTTCCCGGGACGATCGCCCGCGACTGGCATCCCCTGCACTACGGCGTCGAAGCGGCGGAGCGCGAGCGCGCGGGAGCGGAACTCAAGAACCCGTTCCTGCCGGGCTTCGAGGTCACGGCTCGCGGCAAGCAGGTCTTCGAGAACTACTGCTCTCATTGCCACGGGCTCGCGGGGCTGGGAGACGGGGAGGTCGCCAAGGCTTTCCCGCAATTCTCATTCCCGCTGGCCTCCAAGTCGACCTTCGACCTGCCCGACGGGACGCTGTTCCACATCATCACCTACGGGCGCAACCTGATGCCCTCGCACGCCTCCCAACTCGACCCGCCGGACCGCTGGAAGGCCGTCTGCTACCTGCGCGACCTCCAGCGCGAGGAGATCGCCCGGCTCGGGCCCGCAGCGGTCATCCCCGAGGACCCGCGCCGGCGCTCGCTGGTCTCGGAGCCTTACGGCAAGGAGCTCTTCGCGATGAACTGCGCCTCCTGCCACGGCGAGGAGGGGCGCCGCCCCAATCCGGGCATACCGACGCTCAACTCGCCCGCCGTGCTCGCCATCGCGGACGACGCCTACTACTGGGACATCATCAATCACGGCCGGCCGGGCACGCAGATGCCGGCCTGGAAGAACGTGCTGACCGGGACGCAGATGCGGAGCATCGTGATGCACATACGCTCATGGGCCGGCCGCGTTCCGGAGACCGCGCGCATCACCTCCGCCGAAACGGCCGTCGAGCGGGGCCGCGCGATATTCGCCAGCCACTGCATCGGCTGCCATGGTCCCGCGGGGCGGGGCGGCATCGGCAACTCGCTGAACGCCCCGTCGTTCCTGGCGCTGGCTTCGGACCTGTTCCTGCGGCAGACCATCTCTCTGGGCCGCCGGCACACGGCGATGCCGGCCTCCTTCGACCTCAAGGGCGACGATATCTCCGACCTGATCTCCCTCATCCGCTCCTGGGCGGCTCCCGCCCCGCCCTACGCCGAGGTGGCCGCGCTTCTCCCCGGCGCCTCGCCCCAGGCGGGGAAGACGCTTTTCGAGAAGAAATGCGCGGGTTGCCACGGGGCCAACGGCGAGGGGGCGATCGGCTCGCGGCTCAACTCGGAATCTTTCCTGGCCATGGCCGGCGACGAGCTCCTTTACAGGGCGATCGTCGAGGGCCGTCCCACCGAGATGCCGGCCTGGCGTTCGCTGGGCGCGCGCGAGGTCGCCGACGTCATCTCGCGCATCCGCTCCTGGCAGAAGGGGCCCTCGGTGGCCCTTTCGACGCAGACCCACCAGGGCCGCCCGGAGTTCGGAGAGGTCCTCTACAAGCAGGAATGCGTCAAATGCCACGGCCTCCAAGGCGAGGGTGACCTGGGGACCCAGATCGGCAACCCCGTCCTGCTCGGCCAGCTCAGCGACGACTTTCTCTGGCGCACGGTCGCTTACGGCAAGGGCGACACCGAGATGAAGGGCTTCCTCAAGCGCGCGCGCAACCCCCTGAGCGGCGACGATATCGACCACATCATCGCTTTCGTGCGGCGGCTGGAACGCACGCCGCCCGCCGAGCCGCTGAGGCGGCATTACTCCTGGGCCTCGGCGAAAGACGGCCGCAAGGTGTACGAGCAGAAAGGCGGCTGCATGAAATGCCACGGCGCGCAGGGGGAGGGCGGCAGCGGGCCGTCGCTGGGCAACCCGGCCTTCCTTAAGACGGTCTCGGACGGCTTCCTGGCCGGCACGGTCATCCTGGGCCGGGAGGTCACGCCGATGAAGTCGTACTATAGCGGCGAAACGCGCCTCGCGGGAGAGGACATCGAGAACGTCATCGGCTACATACGGACCTTCGAGAACGCCGCGGCGCCGGCTGTAAGGCGCGTCGAGAGCACTCCCGAGCTCGTGGCCGCGGGGCGGGTCCTCTACCGCGAGACCTGCGCGAAATGCCACGGCCTGGAGGGCAAGGGCAAGCATGAGAACAAGCCGGAGGGCTTCGCGCCGTCGCTCAACAACGAGCAGTTCCTCAAGGCCGCCGACGACAACTTCCTGCTCGCCACGATCGCGCTCGGCCGCCCCGGCACTCCGATGCGCGCCTTCGGCGACGGGATGGGGGGCAGGCCCGGGCTCTCCGCCGAGCAGATCCGCAGGATCGTGGCCTTCTTGAGGTCGTGGGAGTGGGGGACGAAACGATGACTGCCGCGGACAAGGGACTGCTCGGCGCCGGCCAGAAGGACCTCCTGCTCCGGATCGCCGCGGCGGGGCTGTTGGCGCTGGCCGGGGGCTGCTATTTCGTGCCCGCGCGCGCCTTGGGCTGCCTGCTGGTCGCGAATTTCTTCTTCATTTCCTTAAGCCTCGGGGCCTTGGTCTTCATCTCCGCGCAGAACCTTTCTTCCGCCGGCTGGCCCGTCGTGTTCCGGCGCGTCCCCGAGGCGATGACCGCTTATCTGCCGGCCGGCGCGGTATTGACCGCGGTCCTGCTGGCCTCGGCGCGCAGCCTCTATCCGTGGGCGGCGCCGGGCGCCGCGGCCGCGCTCGGCTCTAAAGCGGCCTACCTCGGCATCTGGAGCGCGGCGGCGAGGGCGGCCGTATATTGGGCGGCTTGGCTGTTCTTCGCGCGCCGCCTCGTTTCCCTTTCGCGAGAGCAGGACTCCGGAGGCGGGGCCGGGACGACAGTCCGCGCCAAGGCTCTTTCAGCGGGTTTTCTCCTCTGCTTCGGGGTCACCTTCACGCTCTGCTCGGTGGACTGGCTCATGTCTCTTGAGCCGAAATGGGACAGCACGATCTATCCGTGGTATATCTTCGCGGGGGCTTTCGAGGCGGCTCTGGCGGCCCTCATCGCCCTGGTCGTGGCGCTGCGGCGGCGCGGGCTGCTTGCCGAGGTCAACGAGCACCATCTGCACGACCTGGGCAAGTACCTCTTCGCTTTCAGCGCTTTCTGGGCCTACCTATGGTTCTCGCAGTTCCTGCTGATCTGGTACTCGAACCTGCCCGAGGAGACGACGTTCTTCGCGCTCCGCCTCACCGGCGCATGGGGCAGGCTTTTCTGGCTCATGCCGGTCGTCAATTTCGCCGTCCCCTTCGCGCTGCTCCTCCCGGCGGCGCGGAAAAAGCGCGACGGGCTCCTGCTCTGGGCGGCGGGCCTGCTTCTGGCGGGGCATTGGCTGGACCTGTACATCCTCGTGATGCCGCCCGTGCTCGGCCCGAGGCCCGCCTTCGGGTTTCTGGAACTCGTGGTCTTCGCGGGCCTGGCCGCGGCGTTCCTGCTGCTCTTCGACCGGGCCTTCCGCGAGGCCGGAGCGATGCCGGCCAGCGACCCTTACCTCGAAGAAAGCATCCATTTCGAGGGCGCCTAAGACTGGTCAGGACAGCGCGACCGGCTGCTCCTACAGCTTCGGAGCCGCGCTGCCGTCGTGGCACTTGGCGCACTGCGTCTTATAGTCCCGCCGCAGAGGCACGCGCTTGTGGCCGCCGATGTCGTGGCAGTCCACGCAGCCCGCCATCTCGGTATGAGCCATGTGCGGCATGGTCTTGCCGGCATAGCGCACGGTCTCGGGAGGGACCTTCACGCCGATGCGGCCGTGGCACTGCTTGGCGCAGTAAGCGCCCGAAAGCATGGACTCAGACGATATATCCGGCAGGTCCGCCTTGAGCCGCCGGCCGGCCTCTCCGAGCTCGCGGTCGATCGCGCGCAGGATGACCGAAGCCAGGTAGATGTTGTGTTCCCCATGCGCCGCGCGCAGGAATGCGAGGAGCCGCTCGGCCCGCCGCACTCCCGCGCGGGCCTCGGCGGACTGCGGAGACTGCTTGGCCAGGGCCGCGCGGGCGGCCGCCAGCTTCTCGGCGGCCTTGGCCAGGGCCGAGGCGAGCTCCGCGTGCATCTCTTCGATTATGCCCCGGAACTTGGCGCCGTGGCACTTGACGCAGGAATCCTGCGAAGGCTTCATGGTGCGGCCGCTGAAATCCGCGGCCGCCTTGTTCTCGCCCTGATAGTGGCAGCCGTTGCAGTCCACATGGGCCAGGTACATGGGGCTGGGGAGCTCCGGCAGGGACCCGAGCTCCGGCCGAGGCTTGCCTGAATAGAGCTGCAGCTGGCTGAGGTGCTTGTCCTCATGGCAGAGGCTGCAGTCGAAGACTAGGCTCGGCGGATGCCTGTCGGACTCCGGCGCCGGCGCGGGAACCGCGGCCTGCTGTCCGGGAAGCGTGAGCGGCTGCTCCGACTTCGGGAACCCATGCCTCATCTCTTCGTGGCAGTGGAAGCAGGCGATATTGTGCTTGGTGACATGGTTGTCGTGGATGAACGGGATATCGCCGTAGCGCGAGAGCTTCTCGGGCTGGTTGTGGCAGAGCAGGCACCGGTCTTCGGGCGCCCGGCCCTTGCCCTGCACCGCCTCGACGTGGCAGTTCTGGCAGGAGATCCCCTGGCGCGTGACGAAGTCCCGGTGGTTGTAGGTCATGTTGCCCAGCTTGAACGACCGGGTGGGCAGCTCGTGGCAGCCCAGGCAGCCGCCGAGCGGCTCAAGCTTGCGGCCCTCGCCACGGCCCCGGAAATGGCACAGGAAGCAGGTGTCGTAGGTCACCTCGATGTGCTTGCCCACCACCACCTGGGAATGGCAGGAGACGCAGCGCAGTTGGCGGCCGCGGCGCCGCTCGGTGATGTGCGGCCGGTGGTCGAAGCGGACGCCGCCCTTGGTGACCACCTTCCCCTGGAGCAGGCGCGTGGAGTGGCAGCCGGAGCGCAGGCAGGATTCGTCGTTGACCTCGGCGAAGGGCTTCGAGGAATAGGTGCGGGTGACGTACTTGACCACCTGGGAGAGGGCCTGGAATTTCTTCCAAAGCAGGGTTTTCGGGGAGCCGGGCGGATAGTGGCACTCCACGCAGGCCACGTGGTTGTGCTTGGAGGAATGCCAGGCCTTGTAGTACGGCTCCATGATGTGGCAGGAGCGGCAGAAAACCGGGCTCGTGGAGTACTTCATCAGCCCGGCCAAGACCAGGATGCCGGCAAGTCCGACCCCGGCCAGGATCTTGAGGAGACGGGGCTCGACGCGCATCCTCATGCGGACGGCGACTTGGCGGCCCGGGCGGAGCCCCCGTGCGCCCAAGGCGGGAGAAGATAGAGCAGCGCAGCCAGGACGAACAAAGGCAGGACCGTGAGGACCGCCGCGGCCAGGAGGCCCTCCCGGCCAGCCAGCTCCAGCTTGTAGGTGGTGAAGCCGCGCAGACTCTTGGAGAAGAGCTGTCCGCCCATCACCACGTTCCAACGCATGGCGAGTATCCCGATCAAGGAAAGACCGGCGGAGACCGCGTAGCAGGCCCGCCGCACCCGCTCCGGGAAGAGGAACAGCTGATTGAGCCCCAGAACCAGCATGGGGACCAGCGAGCCCATGGCGATCTGCACGATGAACATGCTGATGAAGAGCTTGCCTTCGACGAGCAAAGTGATGATGTCGAAGTGGTCCTTGGCCTCATAGGCGGTCTGGATGGTCTCCAGCATCTCCAAAGAGAAGGCCACGATGATGGCGGTGAGCAGATACTTGGCCACCGTATCCAGGCAGGGCATGTCGATAGGCACCCGGCGCAACCGGCACAGGAACATGTAGATGAGCAGCACCCCGGCGATGCCCGAGGCCATGGCCGAGAACAGGAAGATGACCGGCATCAGCGGCGTGGACCACCAGGGGTTGGCCTTGAGCGAGCCGAAGATGAAGCCCACGTAGCCGTGCAGGAGCACGGCCGAGGGCAGGCCGATGACCGTGATGGCCTTGCCCAGCTTGTCGTCGATCTCCAAAGACCGCGGCGAGATGTTGGTCACCCCGAAGGTCAGCACCTTATAGAAGAGACGCTTCGGCCAGAAAGCCTCCGTCCGCGACCACTCCACGATCTCCCGGCGATAGTCCAGCCATATCTCCATGAGGAGCACGGCCATCAGGTACCAAGTGTAGACGAAACCGAACATGGCCATGGCCGAGGAGGTGTTCGGAGTCATGAAGATCTCCAAGGACCTCTCGGGATGCCCCAGATGCGCCTGCAGCGGCAAGGGCGCGATGAGCAGGAAAGCCAGGGCCGTGAGCAGCGAGAGCCGGTAGGTCGGCTTGACCGCGGCGACGTTGAAGACCCGCTCCAGCGAGGCCAGGATGAAGGCTCCGGCGACCAGGCCGGTGAGGTAAGGATAGAGGACGATGAGCACGCTCCACTGCAGCTCCAGCTCGTTGGGGTAGATGAAGCCGGTGACATGGGGCAGGGCGGCGCGCAAAGACTCCAGGAGGCCTGCTGGCATCAGCGCACCTCCTTGTCCAGGCCCTTATAAGCCACCTTGGGCTCGGTCCCCATCTCAGGCCTGAGCACCATGAGCCTCTCCGTCTCCATGAACTTCGAGATCGCGCTCGCCGGGTCGCTGCGGTCGCCGAACATCCTGGTCCCGGTCGGGCAGACCTCCACGCAGGCGGGCCGCAAGCCCTTTTGGATGCGATGGTAGCAGAGCGTGCACTTGTCCGCGACCTGCAGCACGGGATGGAAGTAGCGCGAGCCGTAAGGACAGGCCTGGACGCAGTAGCGGCAGCCGATGCAGTACTTGCGGTCCACCATGACCACCCCATCCTCCGTCTTGTAGCTGGCGCCCACCGGGCAGACCTGGACGCAGGGCGAATGCTCGCACTGGTTGCAGAGCTTGGGTACGAAGAAGCTCTTGGAGACCTCGCCCGGGTCGCGCACGGGCGGGTAGCCGTCCTGGCCCCCGTTGGGCGAATCAACGTTGGTCTCGCCGCTGCGCCGGATCACGTAGCGCTCCACCCAGGTGCGGAAATAGAACGGCTCGCGGGGCACGTCGTTCTCGGTCTTGCAGGCGCCCACGCAGCGCGCGCAGCCGATGCACTTGGTGGTGTCGATGGCGTAGGCCCAGTAGGGCTTCTTCCTCTTCCAAGGCGGCTCGTGGAAGAACTTCTCCGCGGCGGCCAGCGGCGCGGCCACGGCGCGGCCGGCCAGAGCCAATGCCGTCAAGGCGGCGCTCTTGAGGAACTGCCTGCGGCTCATCATCATGGTTTCGGGTTATGCGGGTTATGGCATTGGCTGCAGGCCACGCCGGGGTTGTGCTGCGCAAGGTCCTGCTGGGGGAACTTGGCCGGCCGGGAGATGTTCCGGGCGTGGCAGATCCCGCAGAAGGCGCGCATGTCCGCCTCCTTGGGTTTGACTGCCTTGACGGCCTTGGGATTCTGGGCGTGGGCCAGCAGCGCGCCGTGGCAGCTCTCGCAATGCACGCCGCGATGGCCTGCGCCGGCCTTGGCCTTGGCCTGCTCCGGGTGGCAGCGCAGGCAGGCCGGCTCGCCCGCGTAGTGCAGGGGCATAGACGCCATCTCCGTCGCGGCCGCGGCGCGGTAGTGGCCGTACTTGCCGAAGGTCTCCGGGACCAGGAAATGGCGCGCGGCGAAGAAGGCGGATATCACCAGGACGAAGACCGCGGCCACGCGCAGGAGATGTTCGATGTCTTTCATGCCGGATCCGCGTCGCCAATCATATCATAACGGGCCCGGCCTTGGGCTTTGACCGGCCGCACCGCGGGCGGATGATGCTGGTCATAGCGGAACCAGGCGATGCGAGGTATAGTAGTCTCTGCGCCGCCCGGCTGGTAACCCCCATGCACCGGGCGGCGCGCTGTTTTCACGCGGAGGAGGGGCGGCCGCCTAGGGCCGCATGAGCCGGCTGAGGACGTAGGGCAGGATCCCGCCCCAGCGATAGTACTCGACCTCGGCCGGGGTGTCTATGCGGGCGACCATCTCGAAGGAGCCCCGGCCGCCGTCCGGCCGCGCGACGTCCACGGTGACGCGCTGGCGGGGCTTGAGCCCGGCGGCGAAGCCGGAGACATCGAAGAGCTCCCGGCCGGTCAGCCCCAAAGACGCCGCGTCCTGGCCGTCGCAGAACTGCAGCGGCAGGATGCCCATGCCCACGAGGTTGGAGCGGTGGATACGCTCGAAGCCCACGGCCAGGACCGCGCGCACGCCCAGCAGCGCCGGACCCTTGGCGGCCCAATCCCGCGAGGAGCCGCAGCCGTACTCCCGCCCGGCGAGGACGACGAGGGGCACGCCCTCCTTCTGATAGCGCAGCGCCGCGTCGAAGATCGGCAGGCGCTGACCGTCCGGCAGATGCAGGGTCTCAGGGCCCTCGGAGCCGGGGAGCAGGAGATTGCGGATGCGGATGTTGGCGAAGGCGCCGCGCATCATGACCTCATGGTTGCCGCGCCGGGAGCCATAGGAGTTGAAGTCCGACGGTTGCACCCCCCGCTCCTGGAGGTAGCAGCCCGCCGGCGACCCCTGGGAGATGTCGCCGGCGGGAGAGATGTGGTCGGTGGTGACGGAGTCCGCGAACCAGGCCAAAGCCCGGGCGCCGCGGATGTCGGTGACCGGGCGCGGGCCGCCGTCCCAGCCTTCGAAATAGGGCGGCCTGCGCACGTAGGTCGAGGCGTTGTCCCAGGCGTAGAGGTCTCCGCCGGGCGCGGCGAGCGCGCGCCAGCGCTCGTCGCCTTCGCCGATGGAGGCGTACTCGGAGGCGAAGAACTCCTTCTTGACCGCCCGCCGCACGGTCTGCGCGATCTCGGCATCCGTCGGCCAGATGTCCCGCAGCAGGACCGGGCGCCCCTCCGCGTCGCGGCCCAGCGGCTCCGTGGTCAGGTCGATGCCCACGCGACCGGCCAAAGCGTAAGCCACGACCAGCATGGGCGAAGCCAGGAAGCTGGCTTTGACGTGGGGGTTGATGCGGCCCTCGAAGTTCCGGTTGCCGGAGAGCACCGCTGCCACGACGAGCTTGTTGCGCTTGATGGCCTCGACTACGGCCGGCTCCAAGGGGCCGGAGTTGCCGATGCAGGTGGTGCAGCCGAAGCCCACGAGCTGGAAGCCGAGCCGGGCCAGGGGCTCGATGAGCCCCGCCTCCCGATAGTAGTCCATGACCACCTTGGAGCCCGGCGCCAGGCTGGTCTTGACCCAGGGCGCGGACTTCAGGCCCCGCGCCACGGCCTTCTGCGCGAGCAGGCCCGCGCCGATCATGGCGGCGGGATTGGCGGTGTTGGTGCAGGAGGTGATGGCCGCGATGACCACGCTGCCATGGCCGAGCTCGCCGCGGCGGTCCCCCGACTCGACCTGGATGCGGACCTTGGGCTGAGCTTCGGGCACGCCTTTCAGGAAGCCCTGCAGGGACTTCTCCCAGGCGCCGCCGGCCTCGGCCAGGAGCACGAGGTCCTGGGGACGCCGGGGGCCGGCGATGGACGGCCGCACCGCCGCCAAGTCGAGCTCCACGGTGTCGGAGAACTGCGGCTCGGACGCCGAGTCGGTCCGGAAGAGGCCTTGCTCGCGGCAATAGTCCTCCACCAGGCGGATATGGGCCTCCGGCTTGCCCGTCAGCGCCAGGTAGTCCAAAGTCTGGGAGTCCACCGGGAAGAAGCCGACCGTGGCGCCGTACTCCGGCGCCATGTTGGCCAAAGTGGCCCGGTCCGCCACGGCTAAAGACCCGACGCCGGAGCCGTAGAATTCCACGAACTTCTCCACCACGCCTTTGCGGCGCAGCAGCGCGGTCAGGGTCAGCACCGCGTCCGTGGCGGTCACGCCCTCCGGCAGGCGGCCCGTCAGGCGGACCCCCACCACCTCCGGCACCAGCATGGCGATGGGCTGGCCGAGCATGACGGCCTCGGCTTCGATGCCGCCGACCCCCCAACTGAGCACGCCCAGCCCGTTGGTCATCGTGGTGTGGGAATCGGTTCCGACCAAGGTGTCCGGATAGGCCAGGCGCCGGCCGTCCTCTTCCCGCGTCCAGACCACGCGCGCCAGGTGCTCCAGGTTGACCTGGTGCACGATCCCGCTCTCCGGCGGCACCACCGACAGGTTCGCGAAGGCTTTCTGCCCCCATTTGAGGAAGGCATAGCGCTCCCGGTTGCGCTCGTACTCCAGCCGGGCGTTGCAGGCGAAGGCCTCGTCGTCGCCGTAGCGGTCCACCTGGACCGAATGGTCCACGACCAGGTCCACCGGCACCAGGGGGTTGATGCGCCGAGGGTCGCCGCCCAGGCGGCCGACCGCCTCGCGCATAGCGGCCAGGTCCACGACCGCGGGCACGCCGGTGAAGTCCTGCATGAGCACGCGGGCCGGCATGAACGAGGTCTCGGGGCCGCTGCGGCGCGTCTCGGCCCAACCGGCCACGGCCGCGACCGCCTCGCCGCGCGCGTCGTGGCGCAGCAGGTTCTCCAGGAACACGCGCAGGCAGAAGGGCAGTCGTTCGATGGGGTAACGGGCGGCCAAAGACTCCAAGCGGAACAGGTCCCAGGCCTCGCCGCCGGAGACCAAAGCGCTGCGGGCGCCGGAAATCATCGAAATGCCGCCCATGTCAGAGGTTGGCGGCCACCGCGTCGGCGAACTGGGAGCATTTGAGCTCCTTGGCGTCCGGCATCTGGCGCGCCAGATCGTAGGTCACCGTCTTGGCCGCGAAGGTGGCGGACATGGCCTGCAAGACCGCAGCCGCCGCCTCCTGCCAGCCCATGAACTCGAGCATCAGGGCCCCGGAGAGGATCAAGGAACTCGGGTTGGAGACGTCCTTGCCGGCGTACTTGGGCGCGGAGCCGTGCGTGGCCTCGAAGACCCCGATGCCGTCGCCGATATTGGCTCCGGGAGCCATTCCCAGGCCGCCCACTTGCGCCGCGCAGGCGTCGGAGAGATAGTCGCCGGTGAGGTTCGGCGTGGCCAGGACCGAGTATTCGTCGGGCCTCAGAAGGACCTGCTGGAACATGCTGTCCGCGATGCGGTCCTTGATGAGCAACCGGCCCTCAGCCGCGGTCCCGCCGGCTTCCGTCACCGTCTCTTGCGGGAACTCATCGCGGACCAGCTCGTAAGCCCAGTCCCGGAACCCCCCCTCCGTGAACTTCATGATGTTGCCCTTGTGGACGATGGTCACGGAGGGCAGCTTCTTGGCCAGGGCATAGCGGATGGCGGCGCGCACCAGGCGCTTGCTGTTGCCCGGGCTCATGGGCTTGATCCCGATGGCGGACTTGTCGGCGAGGCGCACGCCCATCTCCCGGGCGAGGAAATCCGCCACCCGCCCGGCCTCCGGCGAGCCCGAAGCCCATTCGATGCCCGCGTAGACATCCTCCGTGTTCTCCCGGAAGATCACCACGTCGAGCTTCTCGGGATGGCGGACCGGCGCCGGGACCCCGGGGAACCACCGCACCGGGCGCACGCAGGCGTAGAGGTCGAGCTTCTGCCGGATGGTGACGTTGAGGCTGCGGATGCCGCCGCCGACCGGCGTGGTCAGCGGTCCCTTGATGGAGACCCGGTACTTCCGCAGGGCGGCCAAGGTCTCCTCGGGCAGGTGCCGGCCCGGGCCCAGACGGGCCGCGGCCTTCTCCCCAGCCAGGACCTCGAGCCAGGCGATGCGGCGCTCCCGGCCGTAAGCCTTCGCGACCGCGGCGTCGAGCACCAGCCGGGCGGCGGGCCAGATGTCCGTGCCGATGCCGTCGCCCTCGATGAAGGGGACGACGGGACGGGCGGGGACCTGAAGGCGGCCGCCCGATAGAGTGATGGGCTGCCCCTCCTTCGGGACGGCGCCGGCGGTCGAGAGCTTTTCCATAAGGCCCAGGCTCAGACGTCGGGGACGTCGGTGATCAATTCGACCATATTGGCCGACCGCTTGTCCTGGGGATTGCAGCGCAACGCCTCCCGGAAGGCCTTCACCGCGTCGGTGTTGCGGTTGAGCCCGAAGAGCGCCAGGCCCAGCTTGTACCAGGCCGTAGCGGAGCCGTTGCTGAACCGCACCAGGTTCTGGAGCAGTCCGAGCGCCTCCTGGAACCGCGCTTCCTGCAGATAGGTCTCGGCCATATGGTAGAGCACGATCCGCGTCTCCGGGCTGAGCTCATGGACCTTTTGGAAATGGCCCAAAGATTCCTCGGAATGGCCCTTATGGTAATGAGCGAATCCCAGATAATAATGCGCCATGGCCAGTTCCGGGTTGCAGTCGAGCGCCAGCTCGAGCTCCGAGATGGCGTCGTCGAGCCGGGCCAGCCGGTAGTAAGCGATGCCCAGGCGCAGATGGGTCACGGCCAGGTCCGGCCGGATCTCCAGGGCTTTCTTGTAGATCCCGATGGACTGGAGCACGAACCCCTCGCTGAAGCAGAGGTTCGCGAGGCTGTCCCAGGACCAGAAATCGCCGGGATCGCGCCGCAAGCGCTCCTCCAGGAGCGCCACCATCTCCTTGAGCTTCTTGTTCTGCGGGGGGATCCAGACGCAGGCCTTCTCGACGTCGATCGCCAGGTCATCGGGCACGGGTCTCCTCGTTCGCACTTGGCCTCCAAAGCTCGGACATTCCAATGGCTCCATGGTTCTTATCCTCCCTGAGGCACCGGCACCGCGCTGCCGCTTAGACGCCAGGCCAAAGCCTCCCGCTGCCAGACCAGTTCGATGGGCAGCCTGGGGCCCAGCGAGCCGAGGAACGTCTCATGCTCCGCGAGCTCCGCCCTCCAATCCTCCTGCCGCACCGCCAGCAATTCCTCCAGCGCCGGCCGAGGCAGGTCCAGCCCTTCGAGATCGAGACCATCGAAAGTCGGGACGAATCCGATGGGCGTGCTGCGCGCCTTGCCCTCGCCGCGGCATCGTCCCAGGATCCACTCCAGGACCCGGGCGTTGTCCCCGTACCCGGGCCACAGGAAGCGCCCGCCCGCATCCGTCCGGAACCAGTTCACGTGGAAGATCTTGGGCGGGTGGGAGAGCTTCTTGCCCATGGCCAGCCAGTGGGCGAAGTAATCGGCCACGTTGTAGCCGCAGAACGGCAGCATGGCCATGGGGTCGCGCCTGACCTCTCCCTGCTTGCCGACCTGGGCGGCCGTGCGCTCGGAAGCCATGGTGGCGCCGACATAGACCCCATGCTCCCAGTTGAAGGACTGGTAGACCAGAGGGGCCAAGCGCGCCCGGCGGCCGCCGAAGACGATCGCGGAGATGGGCACTCCCTGCGGGTCCTCCCACTTGGGTGAGATGCAGGGGCATTGCCGGGCCGGGGCCGTGAACCGGCTGTTGGGATGCGCTCCCAGGATCGCAGCGCCCTTCTCGTCCTTCATCCCCGGCTTCCAAGCCTGCCCCCGCCAGTCCTTCCCCGAGGCCGGAGGCGCCCCGTCGCCCGATTCCCACCAGACCGAGCCATCGTCTCCCAGGACCACGTTGGTGAAGATGGTGTTGCGCTGCACCGTAGCCACGGCGTTGGGATTGCTCCGGGAGTTGGTGCCCGGCGCCACCCCGAAGAACCCCGCCTCCGGGTTCACCGCCCAGAGCCGCCCGTCCGGTCCGATGCGCAGCCAGGCGATGTCGTCGCCCACGGTCCAGACCTTGTAGCCGTTGGCCTTCATGCCTGCGGGCGGGATGAGCATGGCCAGGTTGGTCTTGCCGCAGGCGCTGGGGAAAGCCGCGGCCACGTACTCGACTCGGCCCTGGGGATCTTCGACTCCCAGGATGAGCATGTGCTCCGCCATCCAGCCTTCCCGACGGGCAAGGGCGCTCGCGATGCGCAAAGAAAGGCATTTCTTGCCCAGGAGCGCGTTGCCGCCGTAGCCCGAGCCCACGCTCCAGATGGCGTTGTCCTCCGGGAAGTGCAGGATGAGCCGGCGCTTGTCATCCAGGTCCGCCTTGCCGTGCAGGCACTTGGTGAACTCCCCGTCCGTTCCCAGCTGTTCCAGCACCGGGGTCCCCACGCGCGTCATGATGCGCATGTTGAGGACCACGTAGATGGAATCGGTCAACTGCACGCCGATCTTGGAGAACGGAGAGCCCACCGCGCCCATGGAGAAGGGGATGACGTACAGCGTGCGGCCTTTCATGGAGCCGCGGAATATATCCCCGGCCCGGCGGTAGCCCTCGTCCGGGGACATCCAGTTGTTGGTCGCGCCGGCGTCAGCCTTGTCCTTCGTGCAGATGTAAGTCAGATGCTCGGTGCGGGCCACGTCATTGGAGGCGGTGCGGTGGTAGAGACAGCCGGGGAATCTCTGCGCGCTCAGGCGGATGAGCTCTCCCGAGGCCACGGCCTCGGCCTCCAGCCGCTCCTTCTCGGCCTCGGAGCCGTCGAGCCATACCACGCGGTCCGGCCCGCAGAGCTCCGCCATCTCGCGGACCCACGTCTCAAGTCTCGCGTGCTGGCTCATTGCGCGGCCTCCCCGGACTCCGGGACGCGCAGGTCCCGCTGCTCCAGCGGGACGTAATGCCGCGTCTGCTCGCCGATATAGATCTGGCGGGGCCGCGCGATGCGCTTGGCGGCATCGTCATGCTGCTCCTTCCACTGCGCGATCCAGCCGGGCAGGCGCCCGATGGAGAACATGACCGGGAACATATTGGTGGGGATGCCGATGGCCCGCATGATGATGCCGCTGTAGAAGTCCACGTTCGGATAGAGCTTCTTCTCGATGAAATACGGGTCCTTGAGGGCCAGTTCCTCGAGCCTCATGGCGATGTCCAGCAGAGGGTCTTGGATGCCGAGCTTGCCCAGCACGCGGTCACAGCACTTCTTCATGATCTTGGCGCGGGGGTCGTAGTTCTTGTAGACCCGGTGCCCGAAGCCCATGAGCCGGAACCCGCTGGCCTTGTCCTTGGCCATGGCGATGCAGTCCTCGGGCTTCTTGTTGCCGCGGTGGATCAGCTCGAGCATCTCGATGACGGCCAGGTTGGCTCCCCCGTGCAGGGGCCCCCAGAGCGCGCAGACCCCGGAGGCGCAGGAGGCGAACAGGTTGGCCTGGCTGGAGCCCACCATGCGCACGGTCGCGGTGCTGCAGTTCTGCTCGTGGTCCGCGTGCAGGAGGAAAAGCAGGTTGAGGGCGTCCTCGACCTCGGGCTCGACCACATAGTCATTGTAGGGCATGGAGAACATCATGTGCAGGAAGTTGGCGCAGTAGCGCAGGGCAGGGTTGGGGTACATGAGCGGCAGTCCCCGGGAGCGGCGGTAGGAGTAGGCGGCGACGGTCCGGATCTGGCTGATGACGCGCGCCGCGGCCTGCTCGAAGGTGGTGCCGTTGGTGAGGGTGAAGAACTCCGGATGGAAGCAGGAGATGGCGTTGATCATGGCGGAGAGCTGAGCCATGGGGGGAGCGCTCACCGGGAAGCCCTCGAAATGGTGCTTCATGCTCTCGTCGAGGTTGGCGTTGGCCGTGCAGATGGCGCGGAAACGGTCGAGGGCCGCCCGGGTCGGCAACTCCCCGAAGATGACCAGCATGGCGATCTCTAGGAAATCGGGATGGGGGCGGTCGAACTCCTCGATGGGGATGCCGCGGTAGCGCAGGATGCCCTTCTCCCCGTCGATGAAGGTGATGGCGCTCTTGCAGGAGCCGGTGTTGCCGTAGCCCGGGTCGTAGGTGATGACCCCGCTCTGGGCGCGCAGCCCGGAGATATCCACGGCCAGCTCTCCCTCCGTGCCTTCCAGCACCGGCAGGGCATAGGTCTTGCCGTCGATGGTGATGCTGGCCGCGTGCTGCGCCACATCTCCGTTGCTTTGCTGGCAGGCGGCCGGCTTCGGAGCCAGGATCGGCTTCTTCGCGGCTGTCCCACCGGCGGCGCCTGAGCTCGAATCGGACATGTCATCCTCCCCTCGGGGTCGGCCCACGCCTCTTCCCCCCATATAAGCTTACCGGACCCGAATCAATTAAATGACAAATCTCTTACTGGGATGCAGCGGCCCAAGCTTCCCTTTAATTGAGTATACCCCCCTGGCACCGATCTTGTGAATGACAGAGGTCATACCTGGACGGAGATTCTCGTCACGTGATTATTTTGCTACACTCACGTCTTACGGGATACAAGAGAACGATCGCGCCGGCCCTGGAGTGCCCCTTCCAGCCGGGAGAGCACTGCCGCTCCTGCGACTGCAAGAGACGCTGCTTCTTCAATTTCCTCTCGCCGGAATCCCTGAGGCGCTTCCGTCTCGAACGCCGGATGCGCCGCTACAAGGCCCATCAGTTCATCTTCCAGGAAGGCGAACAGCCTCAGGGCGTCTTCATCCTCTGCGTCGGCGACGTCAAGATGACCAAGGCCGACGACCGCGGCCGCGAGCTGAACCTGATGTATCTCTCCTGCGGGGACTTGGTGGGGGAGGTCCCCTTCCTGGCCGCGGAGCCCTACTGCGCCTCGGCCGAGACCCTGCGCGAGTCCGTGATCTGCTTCCTGCCCCGCGAGCTGGTCGAATACTTCAGCGCCCACGAGCCGGAGTTCTCGCGCCGGCTGGTGCGCCGGGTCAGCCGCTTCGTATGCAAGACCATGGACCGCGCCTTCGGCTTCGCCTTCCGGGGGGCCGACTCCCGGCTGGCCAGCTTCCTCCTCACGATCAAGGCGCCGCCGGCGTCGGCGGTGGCCCTGCCCTGCCACGGCAAGTTCGAATACAGCCGCCGGGAGATCGCGGAGAACCTGGGGCTCTCCCCGGAGACCGTGATCCGGACCCTGTCATCCTTCCAGCGCCGGGGCCTCATCCGGCTCGACGGCAAGGCCATCGAGATACGCAACCGCCCCGGGCTGGAGACCGTCGCCGCGGAGCATTGAGCCGTCCTCCCGAGACCTGACCGGAGTCATACTTTTCAGGTGCCTCCTATCATTGTTGATTCCTCCGGCGCGCGTTATAGTATTGCTCCCTATGGGATACAAAAGGACGCCGGCCCCCGCTTTGACCTGCCCATTCCAGCCGGGCGAGCACTGCCGCTCCTGCGACTGCCGCAGGCGCTGCTTCTTCAACTTCCTATCCCCCGGCTCCCTGAAGCGCTTCCGGGCCCAGCGCCAGATGCGCCGCTACAAGACCCATCAGTACATCTTCCAGGAGGGAGAGCAGCCCCAGGGCCTGTTCATCCTCTGCGTCGGCGACGTCAAGATGACGAAGTCGGATCAGCGCGGCCGCGAGCTGACCTTGGCGTACCTCTCCTGCGGGGACCTCGTAGGCGAAGTCCCCTACCTGGGCGCGGAGCCCTACTGCGCCTCGGCCGAGACCATGCGGGAGTCCGTGGTCTGCTTCCTGCCGCGAGAGCTCATGGACTACCTAGCCGACCATGAGCCGGAGCTCCACCGCCGGCTCCTGCGCCGGGTCAGCCGATTCCTCTGCCGGACCATGGACCGCGCCTTCGGCTTCGCCTTCCGTTCCTCGGAATCCCGGCTGGCGAACTTCCTGCTCACCATCAAGCCGCCGCCGGCGCCGGTGGCCGCCCTGCCCTGCAAAGGGAAGTACGATTACAGCCGCCGCGAGATCGCCCAGAACCTGGGCCTCTCCCCGGAGACCGTGATCCGGACCCTGTCCTCTTTCCAGAGCCGCGGCCTCATCCGCCTCAACGGCAAGGACATCACGGTGCGCAACCGGACCGCCCTGGAGAGCGTCGCCCGCGAGAGCTAGAGGCGCGGGGCCTGACATGCTAGAATCTCCGCGCTCATGAATCGGAAGATTCTCCTCATACCGGCCGCCCTGCTGTTCTGCCTGCCGGCTGCGGCCGGCACCCCTGAGGACGAGGCCTGCCTGGGCTGCCACGCCGACCGCGCCAGCGGCGCGCCCCAGATGCCGGTGGCGAAGCTCCAAGCCTCGGTGCACAAGGACCTCGGCTGCACGGTCTGCCACGCGGGCAAGGACGGCTACCCGCATGAGCCCAAGACCCCGCCGGTCGCCTGCGGCTCCTGCCATGCCGAGCCGCAGAAGCTCTTCGACGACAGCCTGCACGGCAAGGCCCTGGCCAAGGGCGACTCCCTGGCCCCGCGCTGCCAGAACTGCCACGGCAGCCACGACATCGTCCCGGTGCGCAGCCCCGCCTCCGCGGTCTCCCCCGTCCGGATCCCTTTTGTCTGCGGCTCCTGCCACCGGGAAGGCTCCCCGGTCCAAAAGCAGAGGCACATACACCAGCAGAACATCCTGGAGAATTACTCCGAGAGCATCCACGCCGAGGGCCTGCTCAAGAAGGGCCTCAGCGTGGCCGCGACCTGCGCCTCCTGCCACGGCAGCCACCACATCCTCCCGCACACGGACCCGCGCTCCAGCATCGCCCGCGGCAACATCACCCAGACCTGCGAGCGCTGCCACGCACTCATCGAGGAGCAGCACCGCAAGATCATCAACGGCCAGCTCTGGGAGAAGTCTCCCAACAAGGTCCCGGTCTGCGTGGACTGCCACCAGCCGCACAAGGCGCGCAAGGTCTTCTATGACCAGGGCATGGCCGACCGCGACTGCCAGCGCTGCCACTCCCAGCCGGGCCTCAAGTCCCGCGACGGCCGCCCCATGACGGTGGACGCGGCCCAGGCCAAGGGCTCGGTGCACGCCAAGATCGCCTGCGCCCAGTGCCACGCCAGCGTCACGCCGTCCCACAACCGCCCCTGCGACACCGCGCGGCCGGTGGACTGCTCCGTCTGCCACAACGACCAAGTGGCGCAGTACCGCGGCAGCGTGCACGGCACGCTCCTGGCCAAGGGCGACCGCAACGCGCCCGCCTGCGTGGAATGCCACGGCAAGCACGGAATCCTCAGCCGCAAGGACAGCCGCTCCGCGACCTATCCGACCAAGGTCCCGGACCTCTGCGCGCGCTGCCATCGGGAGGGCGAGAAGGCGGCGGTGCGCTACCAGGGCACCCAGCACCAGATCACCCGGAGCTACATCGAGAGCGTGCACGGCAAGGGCCTGCTCAAGAGCGGCCTGACGGTCACCGCCACCTGCACCTCCTGCCACACCGCCCACGGCGAGCTGCCGGCCTCGGATTCGCGCTCCACGGTCAACAAAGATAACGTGGCCAAGACCTGCTCCCAGTGCCATTTCGGCGTTTACGACCAATACATCCAGAGCGCCCACTCCCCCGCCGTGGCCGGGCCCGGCAAGAAGGTCCCCGGCTGCAACGACTGCCACACCGCGCACACCATCCGCCGCACGGACCAGGAAGGCTTCCGCCTCGACGTCATGTCCCGCTGCGGCGGCTGCCACGCAGGTGTGGCCAAGTCCTATTTCGAGACCTACCACGGCAAGGTCTCGCAGCTCGGCTACGCCAAGACCGCCAAGTGCCACGACTGCCACGGCGCCCACGACATCTTCAACATCAACGACCCGCGCTCCCACCTGAGCCGCCGCAACATCGTGGAGACCTGCCAGAAGTGCCACCCGGGAGCCACGCGCCGCTTCGCGGGCTACCTGACCCACGCCACGCACCACGACCCGTACAAGTACCCGCTGATCTTCGGCACGTTCTGGGCCATGACCGCCCTGCTGGTAGGGACCTTCGGCTTCTTCTGGCTCCACACGCTGCTCTGGCTGCCGCGCGCGCTCCAGCTGCGCCGCGAGCATCCCCCCAAGCCCTACGACCCCGCGCGGCCCCAGTTCGTGCGCTTCCCGCTGATGTACCGGTGGCTGCACGGGCTGCTCATCACCTCCTTCCTCTGCCTGGCCGCGACCGGGATGACGCTGAAGTTCTCCTACACCCCGTGGGCGCAGGCCCTCTCGCGCCTGCTGGGAGGCTTCGAGAGCGCCGGCTTCATCCACCGCGCGGCCGCCCTGCTGATGTTCGGCCTGTTCAGCACCCACGTCTGGGACCTGCTCACGCGCAAGCTCCAGTCGGCGGGCTCCTGGAAGGCCCTGCTCCTGGGGCCCGACACCATGCTCCCGACCCTCAGGGACGCCGCGGAGTTCCGGGACACCCTCAAGTGGTATCTGGGACGCGGGCCTCACCCCCGCTACGGACGCTGGACCTACTGGGAGAAGTTCGACTATTTCGCGGTCTTCTGGGGCGTGACCATCATCGGCTGCTCGGGGCTGATGCTCTGGATGCCCGAGACCTTCACGCGGGTCCTGCCCGGCTGGCTCATCAACGTGGCCACCATCATCCACAGCGACGAGGCGCTGCTGGCCACGGGCTTCATCTTCACCGTGCACTTCTTCAACACCCACCTGCGGCCCGACAAGTTCCCCATGGACCTGGTCGTCTTCACCGGACAGATGCCCCTGGAAGACATGAGCCGCGAGCGTCCGCAGGAGTACGAGGCGGTCCAGGCCGCCGGGAAG
This sequence comes from Elusimicrobiota bacterium, assembly GCA_026388095.1. Lineage (NCBI taxonomy): Bacteria > Pseudomonadati > Elusimicrobiota > Elusimicrobiota bacterium. The sequence goes on from JAPLKL010000039.1 coordinate 33,746, forward strand.
CTCTCCGAGCGGACCTCCGCCCCCCTGCCCCTCTACCTGGTGAAGACCCTGCGCGTCTTCGCCTGGGGCGCTCTGGGCGCGGGCTTCTGCATCATCATCGGGATCATCTATGCCATGCTCTTCGCCTATCGCTAGCAGGCTGCTGATAAAGTCCGTTCTGCGAGCGCCCGGCGGCCGTTTGCCGGGCGCAACCGACGCGCGCAAGCGCGGCGGCAGAACCCATCCGATCGGTCGAACGAAGGATGGCGCCTTCGGCGCGACTGGCGAGCCTTCGGCTCGCCAGTTCGTTTTTGGGACCGTATACACTCTGTGGCCGGCCACAGTGTGTATACGGTATGCGAGCGGAGATCTCTGGCGGGTTTGTCAGCAGCCCGCTAGGACTCTGAGGCTGGCCGCTTCGGCCGCTCTGCTGCTGCTCTGCGCCGGCGCCCGCGCGGCCGAGGAAGCCTGCCTGGGCTGCCACCAGAACAAGGACATGGCGGCCCAGGCACCCCAGGCGGCGGCCGCCAAGTTCTCGCGCTCGGTGCACCAGGCCCTGGGCTGCGCCGGCTGCCACCAGGGCAAGGACGAAGTGCCCCACCCCAAGAAGGCGCCGGCGGTCTCCTGCGCCGGCTGCCACCAGAAGAGCTCCGGCGCCATCCGCGCCTCGGACCACGGCAAGCTCCTGCTCAAGACCAAGTCCGGGGCAGCCCTGTGCGTCGCCTGCCACGGCCCCCCCCATGAGCTGCGCAAGGTCTCCGACCCGGACTCTCCGGTCAGCCGGACCCGCATCCCCGACACCTGCGACTCCTGCCACAAGAAGATGGACTTCAAGGGCAAGTTCGGCGTGGAGCCGTTCGCCAGCTACGCGCAGACCGTGCACGGCAAGGCCCATCTCATCGGCAAGAACCCGAAGGCCGCGGTCTGCACGGACTGCCACGGCGGCCACAGCCTCGACTTCTCCAGCGACTCCCGCAGCCGCGCCAACAGGTTCAACATCCCCAAGACCTGCGGCCGCTGCCATCCCGGGCCTCTGGCCCTCTACTCCCGATCCATCCACGGGAAGAAGTCCGCGGCCGGAGTGAAGGACGCCCCGGTCTGCACGGACTGCCACGGGGAGCACAACATCAAGGGCCAGCGCGAACCCGGCTCCATGGTCTTCACCGGCTCCATCGTCAAGACCTGCAGCGGCTGCCACGGCTCGGAGAAGCTCATCGCCAAATTCGGCATGCCCCTGGACCAGGCCAAGGCCTACCGGGACGGATACCACGGCGTGGCCTTCACCGCGGGCAACCTCGCCGCGGCCAACTGCGCCTCCTGCCACCGCCACCACGACATCCTGCCTTCCAACGACCCCGACTCCTCCGTCAACCCCCGGAACCTGCAGAAGACCTGCGGGGCCTGCCACCCCCGCGCCGGGGACCTGGTCAACCTGGGCAAGGTGCACACCTCCGCCGCCGCGGCCGCGCGCGACCTCCCCGAGCAGGTCATGCGCCTGGTGCGCCAGAGCTACATCCTGCTCATCGTGCTCACCATCGGCGGGATGCTGGCGCACAACCTGCTGGACCACAAGCGCAAGCTCCTGCTGGGCCCCTCGGCGCACGCCCACGACCCCCGGGCCCCGCGCCTGAGCCTCAACGAGCGGCTCCAGCACCTGGTCCTGCTGGCGTCCTTCACGGGCCTGGCCTACACCGGGTTCTGCCACACCTTCCCGGAGTCGGTCCTGGCCCGGTACGTCTTCTCGGGTGCTGCGGGCGCGCACTGGCGGTCCTGGCTGCACCGCGCCTTCGCCGTGGTCTTCGTCGTCCTGGGGGCCTACCATGCGGCCTGGCTGGCCATGGCCAAAGAAGGCCGAGGCGAGGTCCGGGAGATGTTCCCGCGTTGGCAGGACTTCCTGGACTTCCTGCGGCTGCAGCGGTACAATCTCCTGCAGCGAGGACTGCCCCCGCGTTTCGGCCGATTCAGCTACATGGAGAAGGCCGAGTACCTGGCCTTGGTCTGGGGCAGCGGGGTCATGGTCGCTACGGGCTGCGTGGCCTGGTTCCGGGACGTCTCGCTGCGTTTACTGCCCAAATGGTGCATAGACCTATGCCTGCTCATCCACTTCATGGAGGCCATCCTGGCCTGCCTGGCCATCTTGGTCTGGCATGGCTACTGGACCGTGTTCGACATCGACGTCTATCCCATGAACTGGGCCTGGATCACAGGCAAGCTCAAGCTCGGCTCAGCCGAGGCGAGCCATGACGAGCAGCCATAATATAAAGGAAGGCCGCAGGCCCGCAGCGCCGGCGGAGCGGGGCGCAAGATTCCTCGCTTCGCCGCGCCTGCTCTACTGGCTGCTTCCCGCCCTCATGCTGCTGAGCACGGCCGGGACCCTCGTCCCGCAGGGCGAGACGCCGGCTTGGTACGCCGGCCGGTTCGGGCCCTGGGCGGGCCTGCTGACGCTCTGCCGGCTCGACGACATCTATCACTCCGGTCTCTTCACATTCCTGCTGGGCCTTCTGGGCCTCAACTTGGCCCTTTGCACCTGGCAGCGCCAGATCCACGCGGGCGCGCGGCGGGACGTGCTCCTGACCCACGCGGCCGTCTTCACCATCCTGGCCGGCGGCATGATCACCGGGCTCGCGGGCCGGCGCGGCAGCCTGCCCCTCAACGTGGGCCAGACCAAGGACTCGGTCGAGGGCAAGCCGGGATTCACGCTGCCGTTCTCCGTCAAGCTCGAGGACTTCCACATCGACTTCTACGGCTCCGGGCTCCACCGCCTCACCATCACGGACCGCAAGGCGGGCTGGAAGGAGACGGCCGAGGTCCAGGTGGGAGCCGCGGCCGCCTTGCGCGACGGCGCGGTGCGCGTCGCGGCGCTGGATTTCTTCCCGGATTTCGTCATCGACCAGGGCGGCCCGGCCACGCGGTCGCAGCTGCCCAACAACCCGGCCCTGCGGCTGGAGATCACGGACGCGCAGGGCGTGGAGAAGCACTGGGCCTTCGCGCGCTTCCCCAGTTTCCACGCGGACCCCAAGAGCCGCTACGAGGTCGCCTACGAGCTGGCGCCCGGCCAGGTCAAGCAGTTCCGCAGCGAGGTGGCTCTGCTCGAAGCGGGCTGGGTGGCGGGGCGGCGGGCCATCGAGGTGAACAAGCCCTTGCGCTGGAAGGGCTACACCCTCTACCAGGCCGGCTACGACCCGGAGAACCCGGGCTTCTCAAGCCTGCTGGTGAGCCGCGACCCGGGCGTGCCGGTGGTCTACGCGGGCTTCCTGCTGCTCACGGCCGGCCTGCTCTGGACTTTCCTGCGCACAATGAGGAGGCGCCCCTAAGATGAGTGCGAAGATCTTGAACCTCTGCTTCGCCTGCTATCTGGCCGCCCTTATCGCCTACGCGGCGGCCTACCTGTTCGCGCGGCCAGCCCTGCGCAAGATAGGGCATGCGGCCCTGGCCGCGGCCTGGGTCCTGCAGACGGTCTTCCTGGCCCAACGCTGGCACGATTCCGGGCACGCCCCCATGGCCAACCAGTTCGAGTCCTTGGTCAGCATGTCCTGGGGCATCACCGGGCTCTGCGCCGCCTTCTGGCGTCTGGCTCCCGGGGAGTGGCTGGGCCCCGCCACCTCCGGCTTGAGCCTGGTCCTGCTGGCGGTCTGCGCCCTGCTCGACTCCGCCATCGCCCCTCTGGTGCCGGCCCTGCAGTCCAACTGGCTGCTCCTGCACGTGAGCGTCATCATGCTGGCCTACGCGGCCTTGGCCCTGTCCTTCCTGGCTTCCGCGGTCTATCTGACGGTCTACCACGGCCGCAGCTTCCACGAGACGGCCGTGAGCCTGGACCTGTTCAACGAGCGCTCCATGTCCCTGGGCTACGTGCTGCTGACCGCGGGCATCGTGCTGGGCGCGGTCTGGGCCAACGAGGCCTGGGGCTCCTATTGGTCCTGGGACCCGAAGGAGACTTGGTCGCTGATCACCTGGATGGTCTACACCGCCGCCATCCACCTGCGCCGGACGCACCGCTGGCAGGGCCGCCGCATGGCGTGGTTCTCCGTGGCGGGCTTCGCCGTGGTGCTCTTCACCTACTTCGGGGTCAACTACCTCATGAGCAGCATGCACTCCTACGCGGGCGCGCGCTGAACATGACGTTCGTTTGACGTCCCTTTGACTCCCATTTCCTACTTTCCCCATATATGACGAAAATCATACTTGTGGTATGGCACGCGCCATAGCGGCATGAAGGCATGCACTGTTAAACTTACAGGGTATTTTATGGAGGATTCAACGATGCGCAATCCCGGCGGACGATTTCTGATCCTGGTCGCGGCCTGCATCCTGGCGACGTCGCGCTTGGCGCGCGCCGAGGAAACGGTCAAGTTGGAGACGGCGAAGACGGAGGCGGCCACCGAAGTGGGCGCCACGGTCTGCGCGGGCTGCCACGCCGAGCGCGCCGAAGCCTTCAAGAAGTCCTGGCACGGCCGCAAGATGCCGGCCATGAAGAACGTCCCCTTCGAGAAGTCCTGCGAGTCCTGCCACGGCCCCGGCTCCTTGCACGCGGCCGCGGGCGGAGACAAGAGCAACCCCGGCTTCGCGACCACAAAGATCTCGGCCGAGAGCAACGAGCGCTGCCTCTCCTGCCACAACCAGCGGGCCGTCATCAACTGGAAGGTGAGCGCGCACAACCAGCAGGGCTTGGCCTGCGCCCAGTGCCACAAGATCCATGAGGGCGAGGGCGCGCCGAAGCCCAAGAGCGAGGTCTGCCTGGACTGCCACAAGAAGAAGCGCATGGAGATCAACCTGCCCTTCCACCACCCCATCATCGAAGGCAAGATGGAATGCGCGGGCTGCCACAACCCGCACGGCGGAGAGTTCCGCAACCTGAACGCCGAGTCCACCCGTGAGCTTTGCCTGAAGTGCCACGCGGAGAAAGCCGGGCCTTTCGCCCAGGAGCATCCGCCCGTGGCCGAGGATTGCACCATCTGCCACATGCCGCACGGTTCGACCAACAACAACCTGCTCAAGCAGGCGGTGCCGAACCTCTGCTTGACCTGCCACAACGCCCATCACAGCGACAGCCCCGGTTACACCACGCCCGTGACGGCCGTCAAAGCTTTGGCCACCCGCCAGACCTGCACCAACTGCCACTTCAAGATCCACGGCAGCGACGACGGCAGCGAGTTCAGACATTGATTTCTGGAGGAACGATGAAACGCATGATCCCCATGACCTTGACCTCAGCCCTTATCGCCTTCCTCCTGGCTTGGCCCTGCCGCGCGCAGGCTCAGGATGAGCCCTCAGCCACGCAGGCCGGCGGCGAGGCCCGCCTCGTCCACCACTCGCCGCAGGGCAACCAGGACTACGTGCGCATGTTCCAAGGGCGCACCTACGACTATGTGGAAATGGACCTGTTCCTGCGCACGGGCTGGAAGAACGCCCTGCTCGACCTTGGCGTCAACGACATCCGCAGCACCAATGAGAACGGCAGCATGGCCTTCTCCTGGGGCTCGGCCGTCAACCTCAAAGGTGATTTCAATATCATCACCGCCCGCATGCCTTATATGCCCGGCGGCCTCGTCGTCGACAACAACTGGATCAGGAACCCGAACTACGTCGACAACACCGCCGGTTCCTCGAACTACTTCAAGCGCACCTTCCAGCACGAGCAGGTCACCTTGTCCTTGCCGAGCCATCCCGAGTACCGCCTCTACGCCGACAACTGGAACATGACGGACCGGGGCACTCGGGCTGTGCGCGACGGCAGCGACAGCAAGATCTGGCCGGCGACGGTGGACCGCTTCACCCAGGAGAATAAATTCGGCGTAGACTTGGACATCTCGGACAAGGGCCAGGCCTACTATGAGTTTGCCGCCCGAAAATTCGTCGACATGGCGCAGCAGCCTCCCAACCTATTTGCACTATATGCCACCAGACGCTGGGATGTTCCCAACCAGAATGTGAACGCCAGCAAGGTCGCTTTCCGCTACAACCCCAGCGCCGCCCTGTCCGTGGCCGGCGGAGCCACCACGCGCACCCGCTACAACAGGTTCAATGGGTTCAACCAGTACATCTATGCCAGCAATCTCTCCGCCGCCTACCGGCCGAGCAAGAATCTATCGCTCACGGCCCGGCTCTACGAGGACGCCGATCAGATCAAGGAGAACGCCGCCTACGCCGGCGTCGCACCAAACGCGACCACGCCGCAAGGCCACATCAACTTCCTCTTCTTGAAAGCCGACCTCAGCGCGCGCTATTCGGGCATCTCCCATACGTCGATCACCGCGGCTTACAAGCCCGCCTACACGCGCCGCACGAACTCCGAGTACCTCCAGTTCTTCGTGCCTCAGGGCATGGCGTCTATTCGCTATCAGGATGGCACCGTGCCGGGAGGGACCCAGCGCGTCCAGGCCGCGTTCGAGGACATGAAGCACAACTTCGAAGCCGGCATCACCATGGAGCTGCCCCAAGACGTCGAGCTGGAGCTCAGCGACAAATACCTCATGGCCAATTACGCGGCCTACGACAACATGCCTACGCGCCGCCACGAGCCCAGCGCCACCATCACCGTCCCGTTGCCCCAGCGCCTGAGCTGGACCGGCAGCGTCACGGACAGCCACAGCGAGAACACCCGCACCAACCTCACGAACTTCCACAGCGTAGTGGACACCTTCATGACCGGCCTGTCCTGGAGCTCCCTCAAGGGCCAGGGTTCGGCCGGATTGTACTACACCTTCGAGGAGGGCACGGACAAGGTAGACGCCTGGGTCGGCGACGCCGCCGGAACTGCAGCCAATCCCAACATCCACATCGTGCAGGCCCCCTTCAACTACAAGAATCACGTGCTCAGCGCCAACGCCACGATCAAGCCCATCGAGAGACTGGCCATGACGGGAGACGCCTCATACACCGACTCCCAAGGGCGATTCCTGACCAACGGGGCCTTCGACCCATACTTCACAGGCACCCCGGGGAGGACTTTCCAAGCCTGGACTCCCTCGGATGTCCGCATCCTGCGCTTCGGACTCATCGCGCGCTACGAGCTCAACAAGTACGTCTCGGCGCGCGCCGGCTACCGGCGCCAATCCTGGATTGACCGCGTCAACAGCGCCAACGACGGCCGCGACGACGCCTTCGACCTGGGTCTCAGCGCGAAATTCTAAAATCGAAAATTGCTAAACTAACCCTATGCCCGGCGAAACCTTCGCAGACGTCCAAGACGGCCGCCCGCTGACCTCCTGGGCCGACCTCGTCCTGGTCGGCCTGAGCCACCGCGAGGCCGGAGTCGCCGTCCGCGAGAAGCTGGCCATCCCCGCCGAGTCTTTGCCCGGCGTGCTGGCCCAACTGCGCGGCCACGGCTTCTTGAGCGGCGTGACCGTGCTCTCCACCTGCAACCGCCTGGAGATCTACGCCAGCGCCCCGCAGGCCCAGGCCGCCGAGACGCTCCTGCGCTCCTATTTCATCCGCCGCTGCCCCGAGTGCGCGGACCATCTCTTCGTTCGGCGCGGCGCGGCCGCGGTGCGCCACCTCTTCCGCGTGACCGCGGGCCTCGACTCCATCGTGGTGGGCGAGCACCAGATCCTGGGCCAGGTCAAGACCTTCTACCAGACCGCCCAGCAGGCCGGCCACACGGACAAGCTCCTCAACAAGCTCTTCCAGGCCGCCATCGGCGCGGGCAAGCAGGTCCGCTCGCGCACCGGCATCGCCCAGGGCATCTGCAGCTGCGGCGGCGCAGCCGTGGCCATGGCCGAGAAGGTCCTGCCCGCCGGCAAGGACGGACGGCGCATCCTGCTCGTGGGCGCGGGGAAGATGGCGGAGACCGCGGCCCAGCACATGCTGGAGAGCCGCGGCGCCGCCCTCACCATCGCCAACCGCGACGTGGAGCGGGCCCGGACGCTGGCCGCCCAGTACGGCGCGCGCGCCGTCAGCCTCGAGGCGGGCATGGCCGCCATCGCCGAGATGGACGTCATCATCGCCTCCACCGCCTGCCCCCACTACATCGTGACCAAGGAGCGGCTCGCCGCCTTGGCCGAGTCCCGCCAGGGCCGGCCCCTCGTGGTCATCGACCTGGGCGTGCCGCGCAACGTGGACCCCGCCGCGGCGTCCATTGCGGGCGTGCACCTCTACAACATCGACCACCTCGAAGCCGTCATCTCCGAGACCTTGGCCCGCCGCCGCGGCGAGCTCCAGGCCGCGGAGGACATCGTCTCCGGGCTGACCGCAGAATTCTGCGCGATCCTGTCCCGGGAGCCGGCGCCCCGCGCGCTGGCTCCGTCCTTGGGCGCCAGGTAGGCCGATCATGTCCGAATCCATCCATTTCGCCACCTTCGTTGACGGCGGGCCGGGAGGCCGGCCGCCTTACTGCGTCGTAAGCGCCAGGCCGCGCCGGCCGGCTTTCCCGCCCGCTCCGGCGGGGCGCTGCCGCCGGCGGACGGCGTCCGGACCGCGGGCCGGGTGCGGCCGCACTTGAATTTTCGTCCATCAACCTACTTAACGGGAGGATTCAGTATGCGAAGAACGTCTTCTTATCTGGCTTTGGGCGCGGCCTTGGCCGCGGGCTGTCTCGTCGGGAAACTGGCTTTGGCCGCCGACGCCCCGGCCCCAGCCGCCGATGACAAGACCAAGGCGGCCGCGGCGGCTCCCGCAGCCGCGGAGGCCTCTGTCAAAGCGCCGGAATTCATCAAGCTCGACAAGGTCGGCAAGATGCAGCCGGTCAACTTCCCCCACGCCAAGCACGGCAAGCTGTTCACCTGCAAGGACTGCCACGAGGGCCAGACGCCGCTCTTCGCGCAGAAGCACAGCGAGACCGGCATCAAGATGGCGGACATGTACGCCGGCAAGGGCTGCGGCTTCTGCCACGACGGCAAGAAGGAATTCGGCGAGGGTGACAGCAAGAAGAAGATCTTCAACGCGAAGACCAGCTGCATGAAATGCCACAAGGCCGCGCCCAAGACGGATTCCAAGGACGCCCAAGCGAAATAGCAACTCCTTTCGCCGTCGTCCTCCTCCGGGGCCCAACGTCCCAGCGTTGGGCCCTTTGGCCTATAAACCCCAGGGCCCTTCGACCCTAGACGGGTGGGCCTAAAGGGCTATAATCATATGGCCTCGCGATTCCCAGGGAGCCTATGAACAATCTGATTCGGCGGGTCGGTCTCATGTCGTTCGGAGCGGCTTTAGTCGTCTTCGCGCTGGCCACGGCCGCGCGCGCCGGGGACGCTGCCCCGGCCAAGAAGGACTCTGCTCCGGCTCTCACTTCCCTGCTCGAATCCGCGCCCGCGGACCAGCGCGACCGGATCGTCCGCGCCGCGGCCTCCGCTTCAGTGGCGGGCGCCCCGGCCGCGAGCATCCAGGGGGGCCCGGCCTGCGTCCCGTCTCCCAAGCTCGCCCCCGGGCAGGGCTTCTCGCCGCAGGTCAACGACAAGGTCCGCTTCGACGTGATCACCGACCTGCTCGACCGGATCGCCGCCTGCAAGCCCCTGCCCTATGCCCATGACGGCATCGTCAACAACAACCGGGAAGGCCTTCTGCCCAAGCAGCCCGCCGGCTATTACCTGGAGTACACCTTGAAGGTCCCCGGCCGCCAGACCGGCGACGGCCCCGTGCCCGTGGATATCGGCGGCAAGATCTACATGACCGGCCAGATGCTCAGCGCCAGAGGCCCGGAACGGATCATCGTGGGCGGCCGCGAGCGCATCTACTACACGCCCGACCACTACAAGAATTTCATCGAGCTGACCATAGTCCGTTGAGCTCAGCCGAGGCCTTCCTGACCGCCGCCGCCCCGCCGCACCTGGCCGACCTGGGCGGCTTGGACGCGGCCGCGCTCAAGCGGCGAGCGGCCGGCTTGGGCTTCGCGGTCTTCGAGCTCGACGGCGCGCGCATGAGGACCAAGGCCGAGCTGATGGAGCACCTGGCGGCGGCCCTGGGCTTCCCCGGCGATTTCGGCGGGAACTGGGACGCGGCCGTGGACTACCTGGGCGACCTGGCCGGCGTCCACGGCGGCACGAAGTTCCTGGTCGTCGTCAAGGATCCCGCCGCCGTGGAGCGCGCCGACCCCGGGCTTTACGCGGACTTCCGCGAGGTCTGCGGCCTCGCCTGCGAGAACGCGCGCCAGTGGAGCCGAGGCACGGTCACGCTGAAGTTCGCCTTTACGACGCCTTGACGCCCGCGGCGGCCGGCAGGGCGAAGCGGACCACCGCGCCTTTGCCGGGGCTGCCCTCCGCTCTCATCCACCCGCCGTGCTTGGCGACCACCATGTTCGACAAGGCCAGCCCCACGCCTATGCCCTCGAATTCCGTCTCCGAGTGCAGGCGCTGGAATATGCCGAAAAGCCTTTTTGCCTGGCCCGGGTCGAACCCGGCCCCATTGTCCCTGACCGTGTAGACGGTGAATCCGCCTTCCTCTTCCCAGCTGACCGCTATCTCCGGGGCCAAGGTCTTGGAGGTGAATTTCAAAGCGTTGGAGAACAGGTTGATCCAGACCTGCCTGAGCATGGCCTTGTCGCCGGCCGCGGGCGGAAGCCCGGCTATGGCGCATAGTCCCCTTTGCCGCTCCGGGGCCGCCTCTTCCCACGCTTCCTTGGCCAGCGCGGTCATGTCTATCCTGGCTTTGGTGATCCCGGTCCTGGATACCCTCGCGAAAGCCAGCAGTTCGTCTATCAGCAGGGCCATCCTGGCAGTGCTCTTCATCATGACGCCTATCACGCGGCGGCCTTCCTGGTCCAGCTTCGGACCGTAGTCCTCCTGCAGTATCTTTGCGAAACCCTCTATCCCGCGCAGCGGCGCGCGCAGGTCGTGCGAGACCGAGTAGGTGAAGGCCTCAAGGTCCGCGTTGGCTTCTTCAAGACGCTTGCTGTAGCGGGCCTTCTCCATCTCCTCACGGTACATCGAACGGGCCGAGATGTATATGAAGCAGCCCAGCACGACCACGATCAGCGCCACGGTCAGGGTCACCCCCGCCTCCGGACCGTAAAGCCCCATCTGTTCCCCGGCTATGCGCAGCCAGCCCATGAGCACGGGGATCAGTATGGAGGAAGGCAGCAGCAGGCGCAGCAGGCTGCCCGAATTGGACCGGCTGGCCGCCAGCGCGGTCAGGCCTATCTCCGGAGCCGCCAAGAGCAGCCCGGCTCCGAGCAAAGTAAATCCCATGGCAGCGGGCACGGCCATCGGGGTGATGTATATACCCGTGGTAAAGAGAAAACGCCCGAAATACAGATACCCGATCAGGATTATGAAGCCTGTCAGCAGGACCAGAAGCGAACAGGCTTCCCTCGCGATGGCCGCCCAGCGGCTCTTCATGCCGTCGATCAGGAGAGCCAGCGAAGCCAGGATGAAAGCCATGGCCGTGCTGGGGGCCATGCGGCCGGGGTGGTGGGTGAAAAGGCTCCCCGGCTCCTCCGGATAGAATATCTGGTCCAAAGGTATGCTCTGCACCCGCAGCAGGTAGGCCGTCATGGTGGCCGCGGCCCACAGCAGCGGCAGAGTGGCCGCGGCTTTCGCCCAGGGGCCGGCGCGCTCCGGAGATAGAGCCCGCGCGCCCAGCGCCGCCCCCAGGCAGGCGAAGCTCAGCGCCGTATTGAACTTCATCGTAATGGTGTCCGGCAGGTAGGTCTTCGGAAAATGCAGGTCGAGGAACCAGGCCGCCACGACGCTCAAGCCGAGGGCGCAGACCGCGAAGCCGAGCCCCGCGGCCGCCCGCCGGAAGCGCGCCTGCATCTGACTGTCTTCGACCATTTCCATCTTGGACGACAGGCCGGGACCCATGTCTCACGATTGTATATCACATCGATGCCGGGGCGCAAAATTGGTAGATTATCTAGAGCGGAGGTCTTCATGCGACCACTTACTGCCTCGACGGCTGTCCTGTTCGGCGCGGCCCTGCTGGCCGCCGCCGGCTGCTCCGGCGTGAACTCCACTTTGCGCTACGGCGCGGACGGCCAGCCCGAGTTCTTCGTCGAATGCACCGGGCAGCCCATGTCCAGCTGCTACCGCAAAGCCCTGGAGCTCTGCCCGCAGGGCTATTTTCTCGTCGAGAATAGCCAGACGCCGGGCGGCACCAAGAGCGGCGGACTCTTCGGGCGCACCCAGCACGTGGGCGCGGAGACCGGCAACACCATGGTGGTCTGGAAGAACCAGGTGGCCGTCAGATGCAAGCCCGCCCCGGCGGCTGGCGGCCCCGAGAGCCCCGCGAAGCCGCAGTAGTCCGGCCTGGATGCCCCACATCAGGCTCGACGGCATATCCCTCTACTACGAGGACCACGGCACCGGGCGGCCGCTGCTGCTGCTAGCCGGGCTCGCGTCGGATTCCCAGAGTTGGGGCCCGGCGGCCTCCGAGCTCTCCCGCGATTTCCGGGTCATAGCCTTGGACAATCGCGGAGTCGGGCGCACCACGCCGCAGGACGCGGCCATGAGTATCGAGGCCATGGCGGAGGACTGCATGGCTCTGGTCAGGCGGCTGGCTCTGTCGAAAGTCCATCTGCTGGGGCATTCCATGGGGGGAATGGTGGCCCAGCATTGCGCCGCGGTCTATCCGGAAATGATAGACCGGCTGATCCTTGCGGCCACCTCGGCCCGCGTCGCGCGGCGCAATCGGGAGCTGTTCGACGATTGGGCGCAGAGGCGCGAATCGGGCCAGGATTTGCGGCGCTGGTTCCGGAGCATCTTCTTCTGGATCTTCTCTCGCCGCTTCTTCGATGACCAGCCGGCGCTGGACGAGGCCTTGCGGCAGGCCTGCGACTATCCCTGGCCCCAGAGCAGCGCGGCCTTCGGCGCCCAGGTGCGGGCCTTATGCGCGTTCGACGGTACGGGACAGCTATCCAAGATCGCGGCCAAAACCATGGTGCTCAGCGGCAGCGAGGACCGGCTCTTCGATGCCGCGGACTGCCGGGCCCTGGCTGAAGGCATCCCGGGAGCGGCCTGCGCGATGATCCCGGATGCGGCCCATGCGCTCCACCTGGAGCAGCCGAAGGCGTTCTGCCGCGCTGTGCGCGAGTTCCTCGACTAGCAGGCTGCTGATAAAGTCCGTTCTGCGAGCGCCCGGTGGCCGTTTGCCGGCCGTAAGGAAATCCGTCCGGCCGGTACCTGCGGGACTTCCGATACCGCAGGTGCCGGGTGCAACCGACGCGCGCAAGCGCGGCGGCAGGACCCATCCGATAGGTCGAACGAAGGATGGCGCCCCTGCCCGTATGGAAAACGGGGGCAGGGACCTGGCGACACGGCGTTCTCCTTTTCGCCAGGCCTTCGGCGCGACTGGCGAGCCTTCGAAGCTGTGAAAAAATCGGCAAAACGGCCATTGCCCCCGTCGGAGAATTTGTCCCGATATGCTAAAGAGGGGTATTTTTTCACAGCTTCTTCGGCTCGCCAGTTCGTTTTTGGGACCGTACACACACTGTGTCCGGACACAGTGTGTATACGGCATGCGAGCGGAGATCTCTGGCGGGTTTGTCAGCAGCCTGCTAGCCGTCAGCGCCCGGCCCCGCCTCGCCGTTCCAGCTCGCGCTGGAGCTCTTCCATGCGCTCGAGGAGGTCCACGATGATCGAGCCCGCGTAAACGTCGATGTCGAGGCCGCCGCAGAGCCGGCGCAAGCGCCGCAGCCGGGCCAGTTCGGAGGCCGGGACTTCGGCCTCGCCCTCCGGCGGCTCCTCGAGCCGGACCACCCCGCAGCGGGCGCACTCCTCGAGAAAGTCGGACTCCATCTCCAGCAGGGCCGCCAGCACCTGCAAGCGCTCGGAGGTCATGACCCGGCCTCCCTCAGTTCACGATACAGCCGCTGAGTCTTCTCGTCGCTGCGGTGCGGGATGTCTATGCGCGCCACCGCGTAAAGGTCTCCCCGCGCGCCGCCCTCCCGGCCCAGCCCCTTGCCCGCGATGCGCAGGCGCCGGCCCGCGTAGGTCCCGGCCGGGATGCGGATCCGGATCGGCCCCTCCAAGGTCGGCACCGACACCTCGCCGCCCAAGGAAGCCTCCCAAGGCATCAAGGTCACCGCGGTCTCCAGGTCGCTGCCTGAGACCTTGAAGTCCGGATGCGGCAGGAGCTTGATGCGCAGGAACAAGTCCCCCCCGCCGGGGCCGCCCTGCCCTCGCAGCCGCAGCCTCATGCCGTCCCGGATGGGCGCAGGCAGATGCACGTTGATGCTTTTCTCCTGCCGGGCCTCGCCCAGCCCCGCGCAAGCCGGGCAGATGCGGTCGCGCAGGCGCCCCGCGCCCCGGCACTGCGGGCAGAGCACCGGGGCGAGGATGGAGAGCTTCCTGTCGCCGGGCCGCAGCGAGTCTTCCAAGGACAGCGTCAATTCGGCCTCCACGTCCTGCCCTTTCCCGCCCCCGCCAAAGCCCTCGCCGCCGCCGAAGCCTCGCGCGCCGCCTTGACCGAAGAGCTGCTCGAAGAAATCGCTGAAGCCCGAGAGGTCCTCGGCGCCGCCTTGGTAGCGCCTCTGCGCCCGCGGCTCCGGGCCCGGCTGCGGGCCGGCCTGCCAGTCCGGGCCGAGCTGGTCGTACTTGGCCCGCTTCTGCGGGTCGGAGAGCACCTCGTAGGCCTCGTTGATCTCCTTGAACTTCATCGAGGCGGCGGCCTTGTCCTGCTCCGGATGCAGGTCGGGATGATGCTGCTTGGCCAGGCGCCGGTACGCGTGCTTGATGTCGCCGGCGGAGGCGTCCTTCTTCACCCCCAAGACCGCATAGTAGTCCCTGAACTCGATGCCCATGTCCGCGCTGTTATGATAGCACAGCCGGAGGCTCGCGCAGGGAGCTGAAGCTGACCAGCGCGCCTTTGCGCTCGTCATACAAGTTCAGCCCAGGAGCGCCCAGGCTCTTGCGCAAGGTCAAGGGCTTGACCGCCTGCAGCTCGGGGATCGCCTTGAAGCATTGCTGCAGATGGTAGTTGGGGATGCCGGGACGGACGTGGTGGATATGGTGGAAGCCGATGTTGCCCGTCACCCAATGCAGGAACTGCGGAAGCTGATAGAACGAAGCCCCCTCCATGGCCGCGCGCCAGGGATCCCAAGCGTCGTGGCGCGCCCAATAGACCCCCTCGAACTGGTGCTGGTTGTAGAACAGCCAGACGCCCAAGGTCGCGGCCATCATCAGCACGGGAAGCTGCACCAGGATGTAGGTCCGCAGGCCGATGGTGAAACTGGCCGCGGCCACGATCGCGGCCAAGACCAGGTCCGTGGTGATCACGCTGATGAAGTCGATCCTCTTGGCGCCCGGCGTGGGATAGCGGTTGCGCAGCAGGAAGTAATAGATCGGGCCGATGCCGAAGGTGACCAGCGGATGCCGGTAGAGGCGGTAGGGCAGGCGCTTCAAGAACGGCGCGGCCCGGTACTCCTCCACCGTCATGGTGGTGATGTCCCCGGTGCCGCGGCGGTCCAGGTCGCCGACGGTGATGTGGTGCCCGGCGTGGCTGCGCCGCCAGTCGTGGAACGCGGTGAAGGTCAGGATGCCGCAGAGATAGCCCACGTCGCGGTTCCAGCGCGGCGAAGGCAAGAACGAGCCGTGGGTGCAGTCGTGGAAGATGATGAAGGTGCGAGCGAAGAATGCGGTCGCGGCCACGGCCAAAGCGAGGGTCAGGACGTAGGGGTAGCCGCGGCGCACGGTATGGGCCATGAGGGCCAGCACAAGCAGGTATGGGACGGTGCTGGTGAGCAGTTGACGGAGCGCGATGCCGGTGTCAGCCCGGGCGAAATCCGCGGTGGCCTTGTACCATTCCGGCTTTTCGACTTTCGCGACGACCAGTACGGGATTGAAGGACATGCTGAGCTCCTCCCACGGAGGAAGTCGGGGTCCCCCCGTGCTTTTTCCAGATTAGCAAAATCAGGGACCGCGGGAAAAGCGGGGCGGCGGCTCAGGAGCCGGGCAGGACCTGGCGCGGCGGGGCCTGGCTGCAGAAGGGGTCCACGCCCTGGAAGAGGTCCGTGACGAAGTCCTTGGCCGACATGTCGAAGGTGTAGCGGGACGCCCACGCGAAGCATTGGATGGGGCCGCCGCTCTCGGCCGGCGTGCCCAGGCCCGCAGGGTCGCCGGTGGTCGGCACGTCCTTGAGCCGGTAGACGCAGGTCTGGAAATCCAGCGAGGAGTTGGCCGCGGTGAGCAAGGTCTTCTCTTCGTTGACCATGGTGACCCCGCCTTCCGGGACGTCGGCCACGTAGGTGACGGAGGCGGGGCCGTCGAGGTCCTTGAGGAAGGTCCGCGCCCCGGGGTCGTCGAGGGCCTTGAGGTCCGCGAGCATGCTGGCGCGGTCGGGCCGCAGGCGCAGGGGAGAATTCGGCACGTAATCCAAGCCCAGCCGGTCCTCCTCCTCCTTCGGGTAGGACACGTAGAGCGGGTCGAGCTCGGTCTGGTCCACCTCGAAGGCCGGGTGGTTGAAGACCACGCGCGGGCCGCGCAGGCGCCGGGCCACGTCGAAGGTGCGCTCGATGAGCACGCCGGCGGGCAGCGCGTAGCGGGCGTGGTAGGCGCAGCCGCGGATGAACTGGACCACGCCGTAGTCTCGGGCGCAGTCCGGGGCGGTGGTCTCGATGACCGCGCCCTCCACCGTGATGCGCGAGCGCTCCAGGTCCCCGTCGTTGGAGCGCACCTCGTAGTCCAGCACCGTGAAACTCTTGAGCCCGCAGGCTCCACCGGCCGGGGCCGGGAAGAGCTTCTGCTGGAAATGCGGGATGATGCCCTGCTTGGGCTCCGGGGGCGCGGCTTTGCGCGCCGCGGTCCCGGCCGCGATGCTCTCTTTGAGCTTCGTCATCCCCCCGCGCAGATCGCCCGCCGCGAGTTGGACCTGCGAGTCGGACCAGGCGCCGGCTTGGCGCGCTTCGGATTCGAGGCCGGGCTGGGCCTGAGCCAAAGCGCTCAAGGCCAAAATCGTCGATAAAATCATGGTTTGGATTCTATCTGTTATGCGCTCCTCGGGTACGGGCACTTGGGGCCGCGCCAGCCCAGACAAATGGACTAGAAGGGCCTGGGTCCGCCGGCCCTTCCGGCCGGGCTGTTCCGCCGCCATACTATGGCACGGATGATCGCATCGCTATACACGGCAGCCCTGCTGGCGCTCCTGACGGCGCCGTCGCGCGCCAATATCGAAAGCGCCGAGCAATCGTGGGACGACCTGGTCCGGGCCACCCTTTCGCAATCCGTGCAATCCATCGGCAGCGCCCACCTCCATGTCGACCCTTATCGGATCGTCCGCCAGGGCGACCCGGCCCAGAATATGGTCGGGGTGACCTTCGACGACGGGCCGAGCTCGTTTACTGACGGAGCCATCGAGGCCCTGGCCTTGCACGACGTCCAGGCGACCTTCTTCATGCTGGGAGAGAAGGTGGTCCAAGACCCGGCGATGGCCCGGCGCGTGGCCCGCCGCGGCCACGAGATCGGCAACCATACCTTCAGCCACCGCGACTACTGCACCACGGAGATGCTGGAGAACCCGGACCGCGAACAGATATTCCGAGACGAAGTCGAAAAGACCGCGCGGGCCATCCTCGACGCGACCGGCGACTCCCCGGCCCTGCTGCGCATGCCCTACGGCTGCGCGGCGCGCTGGGCCGAGTCCGAGGCGCAGGGCCTGGGCTACACCTTGGTCTTCTGGTCCGTTGACGCCCAGGACTGGAAGCGCCCGGGAACCGACGCGATCGAGAAGGAGGACCTCGCCGCGGTCCGCCCCGGCTCCATCATCCTCCTGCACGACGGCGGCGGAGACCGCAGCCAGACCATGGCCGCCATAGACAACATCCTCAGCGGCCTGGAGCAGAAGGGCCTGCGCCCGGTCTCCATCAGCGAGCTCATGGGGCGCAAGAGCTACCTCCCCAGATTGGCCAGCCAGCGCTGATCAGCGGCGCCTGACTCGTCCGGCAAGCTCCCGGGCGAACTCCTCGGCCCGGGGAAGGTCCCGGCACACCTCGTTTAGGCGCACGGCGCGCGAGCCGTCCATCTCCGAGTAGAACACGCTGAAATCAGCCTCAGCCCCGCGCAGCTTGGCCCGGGCCGCCAGAGGCACGGAGCAGCCGCCGCCCATCACTTTCAGGAAGGCCCGCTCGAGCTCAACTTCGACGCGCGTGTGGCGATCATCGAGCTTGGCCAGCAACTCGACGACGTCGCGACGGTCCTGCCGAGCCTCAACGGCCAAGGCCCCCTGCCCCGGAGCCGGCAGCAGCAGCTCCTCGGCAAGCTCCTCATGCGGCACCGCGCCCAGGCCCAGGCGCCGCAAACCCGCGCCGGCCAGCACCAAGGCGTCGCAGTCCCCCTTATTCATCTTGCGCAAGCGCGTGTCCACATTGCCCCGCATGGGCAGCATCTTCAGCCCGGGCTTGGCGGCCAGAAGCTGGATCTGCCGCCGCAGAGAGGAGGTCCCGATCCGGGTGCCGGCTCCGGCATCTTTCCAGCTAAGCCCCCCCTGTCCGATGAACACATCGCGGGGGTCCTCGCGCTCCGGATAGGCCGCGATGGCCAGCCCGGCCATGAGCTCCGCGGGCAGGTCCTTGGCGCTGTGGATGGCAAAATCCACGCGCCCCTCGGCCAAAGCCTCTTCGATCTCCTTGACGAAGAGCCCCTTGGTCCCTGAAGCCATAGCGCTGACCTCGGCCGGACTCTGGATGGAGAAACGGTCGCCGCTGGTCTGGATGCGCACGGTCTCGACTTCCAGGCCGGGATGCAGCTTCATGAGCGCTGCGGCCGTCTGCCCGGATTGCGCCAAAGCCAGGGCCGAGCCCCGGGTGCCCATGCGTAGTCTCATGATATCCTCCTCACCACCCGGCCCAGCCCTTGAGCAGGCGCTGCGCCGCCAGCTTCGACTGCAGCACGCAGTCGTTGAGCGACACGCCCCGGTAGGCATTGCTGTTGAGCTGCAGCCCGGGCAGGCCATCCAGACGCTTGGCGATCCGATCCAGCCTTTGCCCGTGTCCTTTCAGGTACTGCGGGATGCCCCTCTCGTGGAAGAAGACCCGCTCCAGCACCGGCTGGGCCGAAACGCCAATCAGCTCTTTGAGCTCTCCCCGGACCAAAGCCAGAAGCTCAGCCTCCGGCAGACGCGCCAGTTCCGGCTGGCGCGCCCCGCCCACCATGACCCGTATCAGGGCCTTGCCCTGCGGGGCGCGATTGGGGAACACGCTGGAATCCCACAAAGCGCCCAGGATGCGCCGCCCTTCCAGCCGCGGCACCAAGAAGCCGAACCCATCCAGCCCAGCGCCCAAGTCCCCGGCTTCATAGGCCAGGGCGACCACCGCCACGGGCGCGTAAGGGATGCCTGCCAGCTCGGCGGCCAGCGCCCCGTCCAGGCCGCGCAGCAAGACTCCGGCCGCATAAGCCGGAGCGGCGACCACCACCGCGTCAGCCTCGCTTTCAGAGCGCCCCTCCGCGTACTTCACCGCCAGCTGGAACTTCGAGCCTCGGCGCCCCACAGCCACGACCTCGGCGCCCAACTGCAACTCCTTGGAGAAGTTCCCGGCCAGCACCTCCACCAAGGCCTGCACGCCCGTGTCGAAAGAGGTCAAAACGCCGCCCGGCCCGGCCGACATCTCAGCCTGGGCCCCTTTTCGCAGCCTCTCCCAGCGCAGGCGCAGCATGGCCTTGACCAGCCCCCCGTAGCGCGCCTCCAGCTCGCGGATGCGCGGGAAGCAAGAGGCCAATGAAAGCTGGTCGGGGTTCCCCGCGAACACCCCCGCGGTCATAGGTTCGATGAGCTTCTCCATGGCCTCGCTGCCCAGGCGCCGGCGCGCGAAGTCAGCCACGGACTCATCTGCGCCGGAGCGATCCGGCGCGATGAAAGGCTCGGCCAAGACGCGCAGACGTCCCGGGACCGAGAGCAGGTCCGAGCCCAGGAAAGCCCCGGGTGTCTCGGGAAGCCGGTGCAGACGGCCCCCGGAGAAGACGAAGCGCTTGCGGGCCAGGTCCGAGGAGCGCAGCAGCCGGCCCTCCATGCCCAACTCGCGCGCCAATTCCAAAGAGTAGGGCTTGTTGGTCAGAAAGCCGTTGGGCCCCCACTCCATGATGAAGCCCTGCCTCCGGGAGGTGCGCATGGTGCCGCCGGGCGAGCCGCGCGCCTCGAAGATGACCAGCTCCGCCGCTCGGCCCGCGGCTTGCAGGCCTTGGCGCAGGTGATGGGCCGTGGCCAAGCCCGATATGCCGCCGCCCACGATCGCGATCCTCATGCGGCTTCCTGCGCGCAGACCACCATATCCTTGAGCGCGGCGATGAAGCCCGGAGCATCGTTGAGCGCCGGCACGCGCAGGAAAGCCTTGATGCCGGCCTCAGCCGCCACCGCGCGCATCGAGATGTCGAGGTCGTAAAGGGTCTCCGAGTTGTCGCAGACGAAACTCAGCGGCACCACCACCGCGGCCTCGACTCCGGTCCGGCCCAGGCGGACGAGCTCTTCCGCCGTGTCCGGGCCCAGCCAGCGGCCGCGGCCGGTCCGGCTCTGGAAGGCCAAGGAGCTCGGCGTGTCCGGGAAGAGCCGGCGCAAGGCCTCGGCCGTGAGCTGTATCTCCTTCAAATAGGGGTCCCCGGCGTCTATGAAGGATTGGGGCACGCCGTGCGCGCTGAAGAGCAGGTGCGTCCTCTTGCCTTGGGCTTTGGCCAAGGACCGGGCGACCAGGTCCGACAAAGCCGCGAGATAGCCGGGGTGCTGCGGCCAGGAGCGCAGCTCCTGGACCGGGATGCAGGCCTCGGCCTCCTGCAGGCAGCGGTGCAGGTCGTGGAGGCTCGAACCGGTGGTGGCGCGGCAGTACTGCGGGTAGAGCGGCAAGGCCACGGCCCGGTCCACGCCGTCGGCCAGCATCCGCGCCACCACGTCGCGGGCCGAGGGCTGGCCGTAGCGCATGGCCGCGTAGACGCGGAAGTCTCCCGCGCCGTGCAAGGCTTCCTTGAGCTGGGCTCTTTGCTGGTAGGTCAGGCGGACCAAGGGCGAGCCGCCTCCGATAGCGGCCAGCCTGCGGCGCAGTCCGGCCGCGCGCAAAGAGGAGACGGCCAGCGCGAAGAGCGGCTGCAGAGCCGGGATGGGCAAGCGCACCAGGTCACGGTCGGACAACAGCTGGCGCAGGAAGGGGCGGACCTGGTCGAGATTCTCCGGCTCGCCCATGGTCAGGAGCACGACGCCGACTCGTCCTGGCGCGGTCACGCTTGGCCTATCCTCTGCGAACGGTCCCGCCCGAAGGTGCTGGGCCCATGGGTTGGCTAGGGGACTGTGTCCGGACACAGTTCAACGGCGGGCGCCGACCTTCGGTCGGCGCGGGTTCCGGCCCAGACAGCTGAGCTGTCTGGGCCGGAACCTTCAAAAGCAAAGGCTGAGTCCCAGATGACGACAGATTCATCTCTTCCCCAGCCGGTGCACGGCCTCGACCAAAGCCCGTGCCGTGTCCGGGTCGGTCTTGGGCAGTATGCCGTGGCCCAGGTTGAAGATGTGCCCGCCCGCCGCCCGGCCGCGCTTGAGGACTTCGGCCGCCGCGGCCTCGACTTCCGGGATGGGTTTGAAGAGCGTCTCCGGGTCCAGGTTGCCCTGCAAGACGAACTTCTGCCCCACGATCTCGGCCGCACGGTCCAGCGGCACGCGCCAATCGATGGAGAGCACGTCCACCGGGAGCTCCTTGAGCACGGGCAGGAGCTTTTCGCAGTTCTCCGTGAAATGGATGACGGGCACGCCCCGGTTGCGGACGGCCTCGGCCACGCGGCTCGTGTAGGGCAGGACCCGCGTCAGATACTCGGCCGGCTCCAATATCCCGGCCCAGGTGTCGAAGAGCTGGATGGCCTGGGCCCCGGCCGAAATCTGAGCACCCACATAAGCGATGGTGGTATCCGCGAGCTTGTCCATCAGCTCGGCGAAGGTCTTGGGGTCGTCTTTCATGAGCGAGCGCAGCCTGGCGAAATCCCGGGACTTGCCCCCCTCCACGATGTAGCTCGCCAAGGTGAAAGGCAGACCGGAGAAGCCTATGAGCGGGACCAGGCCCGCCAGTTCCCGGCGCAGGACGCGGATGGCGTCGAGTACGAAGCCGAGGTCATTGACCGGGTCCGGCACGCGCAGAGCCCCGACGGACGAGCGGTCCCGCACGCCTTGGCCCAGAATGGGGCCCTGGCCTTCGTGGAACTCCAAGGGCACGCCCATGGCCTCCACCGGGATGAGGATGTCCGAGAAGAGGATGGCGGCGTCCACGCCCAGGCGCGCCACCGGCTGCAAAGTCACCTTCGCGGCCAGCTCCGGCGTCTTGCACAGCTCCAGGAAGGCGTGCTTGCGGCGCACCTCCATGTACTCGGGCAGATAGCGGCCCGCTTGGCGCATGATCCAGATAGGAGTCGTGTCCACCGCTTCTTTGCGGCAGACTTTCAAAAGACGGTCATTCATTATTTCCCTTTCTCATCCGCAGAGGCACGTAGCTGCACATGGGCTCTTCCGCCAGATGGTCTCCGGACATCAGCTCGGCCCGGGCCCGGCAGCCTCCGCAGACCTTCAGGTACTCGCAGGAGCCGCAGCGGCCTTTGTAGCTCTTGAAGTCGCGCAAAGAACGGAACAGCTCCGAGCCGGACCAGATGTCCTTGAAGGACTTCTCCTTGACGTTGCCCGCGGAGACCGGATAGTAGGAGCAGGGCTGGACGTTGCCCAGATGGTCGATGAACGCGATGCTCTGGGCGCAGACGCAGCCCTTGGCCCCGCCGGTGGAGAAGGTCAAGGAGCGGCGCTTGTAATCCTTGTCCCCGGCCTTGGCCTTCTGCGCGATGACCCGGTAGTAGTGCGGGGCGCAGGTCGGCCGCATCAGCATCGCGGTCTCGTCCTTCTCGGCCTGGTAATGCCAGTCCAGGATCTTCTCGTAGTCCTCCTTGGTGATGAGCTCTCCGAGGATGTCCCGGCCGCGGCCCGCGGGCACCACCATGAACAGGTACCAGGACTTGGCGCCCATGGACTTGGCCAAGCGGTAGACGGCGGGGATATCGGCCTGGTTGCGCTTGGTGAAGGAGGAATTGACGATGAACTCGATGCCATGGCGGCGGAAGGCCTCGGCCGCCTTCTGGGTGCCGGCGAAAGCCCCTTTCTGCCGGCGGAAATCGTCATGCACCGCGGCCGTGGCCCCGTCCAAGGACAAAGACACGATCCGGATGCCGGAGTCCATGATGCGGCCGCAGACCTCGTCGGTGACCAAAGACCCGTTGGTGGCCAAGGCCATCTTGAGGCCCTGGTCCGTGCCAAGGCTCGCAAGCTCGAAGAGATCGGGCCTGAGCAGGGGCTCGCCGCCGGAGAGCACCAGGACCGGTTTGCAGAAAGATGCGATGCCCAGGATGAGCGCCTTGGCCTCGGCCGTGGTGAAATCAGCGTCAGCGATTGCGGCCCCGGCCCGGGCCCGGCAGTGCACGCAGTCCAGGTTGCAGCGGCCCGTCACTTCCCAGGCCAGCCACTTCGGGATGAACTCGGCGTCCGCATCCATTTTTCTATTATAGACAATATCGCCTGCGCGCAGGCATGATGGCCGTCGTCGGACGCCTATGGGTCCTTGGACCCAGACCGCACCGGGACCTTGGGCTCTTCACAATATGGGTCTTTTAGTCCATAATCACTTGACGCCCTTTATGCTGAAACTCGTCCCGCTGTTCTTGGCGCCGCTGCTCGCGGCGCCGCTCCATGCCCAAACCTCGCCCTTGGCCCAGGCCGCGGCCTTGGTGGAGAATCTCAGCAGCGCAAGGAATGCGGAATCCATGGCTACATCACTCAAGCGCTTCTATGACGGCAGTCCCCGCAATAGGATACCGGCCCGGGCCGACTCCAGCTATCAGCGCCTCCAGCAGCTGCGCTCCTTGCTGAGCCTCGGCACCCCGAAATCCGACGGAAGCATGATCGGGCCTTTCGTCTTCCGGTCGGACGGCGGCCGCTCAACGACCGCCCCCACCGCCGGCTTGGAAGGCTTCGTCTACGCCGAAGGCCAAGCCGCCGCCGAAGACGGCGCGGGCTCCATCCGCCACCACCTGCAGGACTACGGCCGCTACCTCGACGACCTGCTCGCGCCCATCCCCTGGGCCGCGGAAGCCCGCAAGCATGTCAAGGAGCTCGTCTCCGGCCCAGGCTCGGACACGGCCAAGTACGACCAGCTCATGAGCTTCGTGCGGCAGTACACCGAGACCCTGCGCGCGCAGGTCGCGGCCTCGGACAAGAGCCAGTGGCTCCGCCAGGCCCGCATCTACGAGGTCTTCCCCCGCGCCTACAATCTGGCGGGCAAGCGCGCGGCCATGGGACGAGCCCCCGGCGGCGGCGCGCCCTTCTTCGCCGATTTCGGGACCCAAGACCTGCAGGACATCAAGGCTCTGGGTTTCGACGCGCTCTGGGTGATGGGCATATTCCCCATCGGACAGCGCAATCAGTCCGGCACGGGCGGCGGCTCGCCCTACTCCATAGAGGACCACGAGTCCTTGAACCCGGAGCTGGGCTCGCCCGAGGACTTCCGCGGCTTCGTGGCGCGCGCCCACGAGTTGGGCCTGAAGGTCATCATAGACTTCGTGCCCAACCACACGTCCATGGACTCCAAGCTGCTGACCAGCCATCCGGAGTTCTTCCTCCACAAGGACGCCGACCCCTCCCACCCGGACACGCCGGACAACGGCTACTTCGTCCAGGCCGACCCGGCTACGGGCAAGAAGCTCTGGGTGCATCACGGCGGCTTCAGCGTGTTCGGCAGCGTGTCCTTCTGGAACGACACGGCCCAGGTGGATTACTCCAACGAGAGCCTGCGCCGCGAGCTGGTGCGCATCGAGCGCTCCTGGGTGGAGCGCTTCGGCGTGGACGGCTTCCGCGTGGACATGGCCTACCTCGACCTCAACGCCAACTTCTCCCGGACCTGGGGCGTGGCCATGCCGCCGCGCGAGTTCATGGAGATGCTCATCACCTCCGTCAAGGCGGCCTATCCCGCGACCGCGTTCATGGCCGAGGGCTACGACAACTGGGATGAGCTCTCGTCCTGCGGCTTCGACCTCATCTACGGCAAGAACGACATGTCTCGGCCGGGCGGGCACACGGGCTGGTACGACGCGGTGCAGAGCCGCGAGCCGGGCCGCATCCGCGCCGCGATCGAGCGCGTGGAGTATCTGCAGTGGCAGAAGGGCGGCTCGGACATGCTGGACTTCATCGGCAACCACGACGAGCCCTCGCCCGCGCGCGCCTTCGGGTCTTGGATGCAGGGGGCGTCTTTCCTGACCTTGCTTCTGCCGGGCGGGCAGCTCTTCTACGGCTCGCAGGAGATCGGCTTCGACGCGGGCGGGAGCCCGGCCACGGGGCCGAAATCCATCCCCTTCGACTTCCCGGTGCAGGTGGATTGGAAAGAGGCGGACCAGGCGGTGTCGCGGTTCTACCAGGACGCTTTCCGCGCGGCCATCGCGGTGCGCGCGCACCTGGGCAATCCCTCGCTCAAGGCCCTGCACCCGCAGGGCGACCCGGCCTGGGTGGGCTATGCCCTGGTGGCCGCGGGCGAGAAGAAGCCCGGGGCGCTGGTGCTGGCCAACCCTACGGCCCAGAGCGTGGCCGTGGACTTCCGCGACGCCCAGCTCGACACGGGCTGGACGGGGACCTTGCCCGCCTACGGCTACACGCTGGTCGAGCCCTCGGGCAAATAGGCTGGCCGCTTTGCCGATGACTCCAGACAGGCAATCCCCCGAGGAACGGCCGCAGCCCTCCCCGCATGGCGCGCCCGCAACGGCCCCGCCCGGCCCGGCCGCGCGCCGCTTCTCCGGCATCGTCCCGTACCTGCTGCTGGCCGCCGGCCTGGCCGCGGCGCTGGCGCTCGGCGGGAGATTCCGGGCGGCCCCGCCCCCGCCCGCCGCCGGGCCGCCCGCGGCGGTGGCGGCGGTCCGCCCGGCCGCCACGGCAGTCGCCGTTGCCCCGACGCCGCCGATGGCCCAGGAAGCGAACGCAGCGGCCGCCGACCGCGTTCTCCTGCAGAGGGAGGATCCGCTCGCGGTCTCCGACAGGGACCGCTCCGCCGAAGCGCTGGTCCCCTACGAGGCGCCCGAGCCGGCGGCCGCTCCGGCCCCCGCCGCCCAGCCCGCAGCCGCTCCGGTCCTTGCCGCCACGCCGGCGGCTCCCGAGGCCCAGGAGCGCGCCACCGCCGCTCCCAAGCCGCACCTCCGCCTGGTCCCGTCGCTATCCAGGACATTCCAGGGCCAGAGCAAGTGTTCGTGCCCAGGAGGCGGAGGGTCGCCCCTGGGCGCCGGGCCCGCGGGCGCGTCTTTGGGGAATGGATCGAGCGGCGGGATCACGTATTACGGCCTCTCCAGCGCGAATACGCCGGTGCTCCGCGAGCAGAACTGCATCGCCGGAATCCCCAGCAAGGACAAATACGCCTCGGGAGCGCCGGTGCGCTGCGTGATCGTCCAGACCGGTGGTGGAGGCGGCGGCGGTGGCGGGGGCGGCGGAGCAGCCGCCGCCGGCATGGTCGCGGGCGTCCTCAGCCAGGCCGCGGACGGCTGCTCCTGCCCTACGCCGTTGAAATAACTCCGCGCCGCAG
>JAPLKL010000039.1:60157-64849 GCA_026388095.1 Elusimicrobiota bacterium
AACTCCGCGCCGCAGGCGCGGAGTCCAGCGGGCCCCCTCGCAGGGGGCCCGCTGTTCCGTTGGGGTGGCCTTATATCACGACTTTGATCCGGACGAAAAATGGCACCCCATGGGGTGACTGAGTGGGCGCGAAGTGGGCGCCCACTTCCCCCAAGTGGGCGCCCACTTGGGCTGCCCACTTTTTTGCCGTACAGTCGATTACATCGTATTTTGCTGGATTTTTTTACAGTACAGTCGACCGTACAGTCACCGTACAGTCAACCGTACAGTACAGTCGACCGTACAGTCGCCGTACAGTCAAACCGTACAGTAGACCGTACAGTCGTGGCGCTACAGGGACGCGGCTAAGGCCGCCCCTTTGGCTGTGAGACGGTACTGTTGGAGGCGGCTGTTGGGCTTGTCCGGGATGGTCGGTTCGATGAGGCTGGCCGCCAAGGCAGGGCGCAGGAATCGCTCGTGCAGGTCGCTGCGGCTCTTGAGACCGAGGCGCTTGATGATCTCGGCTGTTCCCAAAGCGCCGGCCTTCCCCAACAGGCGGACAAGGGCCAGCACCTGCGGATCGACCGACGGCCTCGGAGTCGCTGGCGGAGCGGTCGGGGGAGAGGCCGGTGGAGCGGTCTGCCCTTCGTCTTCATCCCCAACAGGGGCGGGCACGGGCGCCTTTGCGCGGCGCAGGATGGCCATGAAGCCGCGGTCTTCGAGCTTGAACTCCGGCTCCGGCAGGCCGGCCTTGCGGCAAAGCTCTATCATGTCGCAGGTGCCGGTGCCCTTGGCCGCCCTGTAGGTGGTCAGGTAGAGCGCTTCGGCCAGCAAGGGATTGGCCGGCAGGGAGCTATGGGCCTGGCGCAGGTGGGCCAAAGTCAGGGAAGGGGGCAGTTCGCCCACGTTCCAGACCTCAAGCCGGTCGGAAAAAAGCGTCACCAGCACGCTGGCGCTGACCGCGTAATTTCGATGCGCCACCGCGTTGCCGATGGCCTCGCGCACCGCTTCCAGAGGGAGCTCGTACGGCGCCGGGCCGCTGATCCTGGACAGGACGAAATACATCGCCTGGTCCATGGATTCGAATACCGTTCCCTCGCAGACCTGCTGGGAGGCGATGGGCTTCTCCGCGACCGTCCCTTCGAACTGCGTGCACCTGATCCCGGATGAGCTGAGGAAGCGCTGAGGCTCGTGGCCGAACAGGAGCACTGCCGCATGGGAAGGCCGGCCTTGCGGGGCCAAGCCCAGTCGATCGAGCACGGCCTGCGGGGCCGCGTCCTCAGCCAGGGGGAAGCCGCGTCCCCGCGCCACGCTCACGAAACGCCGGATATTATCGGACGAAAGATCCGCGAGGGTGGCGCCTTCGCATGGCGCGGCGTCGAAAGACTCAATCATTCGATTCGTCTCCAGGTCAGGTGACCTGCCGGAAATTATAATACAAAGGACCCGCCTGGCTGGGACTCAGAATTGAGACAGCCAGTCCGTGACCATCAGAGTCAAGAAGCCAAAAGCGGCGAAGCAGCAGCCTACGAAGATCGTGAAATGGTCGTCTCTCAGCGCGGCGAGACCGCCCAAGAGCAGGGCCAGCAGGATGGGCGAGCCGAACCTGCGCAGGAATCGAGACATGCGCTCCATATCCTCCGGGCTGTTGTCCTGCCAGAGCGTGAACATGCCCAACGGAAGAAAGCACATGGAGATCGAAGACAGCCAGCCCCAAACATCGAGCACGGGGGAGCCGCTTTTCACCACCGCAAGGACGATGGCGCTCACCGCCGCCACGAGCCAGCACCACAAAAGCCATCTCTGAAGGCCATAGAAGGGCCGGCTCTCCCGGTGCCGCGCTCTCAGGACGCGGAGCCATTCCTCCATCTCCGGGTCGGGCTCCCACGGCTTGCCGGCCTCGGGAGCAGGGCCGGCTTCAGCGCGGACCTGGTGCCCGTTCTCCTTGAAGTATTCGTAGGCGTCCCGGACGCGCAGGAAAGCGAGCGCGGTCTCGGCGCGTCTTGACGGATCCTGGAAGTGGTCCGGGTGGAGCTGGTGGCAGAGAGCCCGGTAAGCGGTCCGGATCTGGTCCGGCGTCGCGGCCTCGTCGAGGCCGAGGATGAACAACGCCTCGCAGCGGTCCAGCCGGCTTCCGGGTGCTTGAGGCATGAAAATCCCGCGGATGGCGGGCGGCCTATCTCCTCGTCCGCAGCGGGCCGGGGGGGCCGCGGAACGCCGCGCGCAAGGCCTCCCCGTACCACGCCCGATAGACGAAGAACACGAGTTGGGCGGCCGAGAACAATTCTCCGGGCATCGCGGCGACGTACTCGGTGGCCATGCTGTCGGCTTGGGCCGGTGAGGAATTCACGGCCAGGAATATCCTGAGCGGGCCCAAAAAGACCCGGATGATGATCGCGGTGAGATAGACAAGATTCTCCAGGGTGGCGATCTTTTCGGCGTATGCGGACCCGGCCCAATAGGCCGCGCCGATGGCGGTTTCCATGGCGTAGAACGCCAGCAGGGCCAGTGGCGAATGCCCGACCACGGGTCCGGCCCGGAACCCCGGCCAGAACAGCCACTCCACCAGGAACCAAAGCGGGGCGAGAAGGTAGAAGACCTTGATCGCCTTGGGGCCTGGCGCGGGCAGGTCCTGCGTCGCCGTCGGTATTTCGAATTCGCTCAACTCGTTTCTCGCCCCTTGCGGTCGCGGGCTCCCTCGATCGGTATCTTACAATACGCGGAGCCAAGAATGCCGCGATGCGTCAGGGAACTTTCCGCCGCCTGCCTCGTATGTAGAGTGGGGGTGCTCTCATGGAACCGATCCGGATAAGGCCGGGCGGGCAGGGCAGGCTCAAGGTGCTCTTCCCATACTCGCCCGAACGCGTGGACAAGATCAGGACCGTTGCCGACAGGTGGTGGCACGAGGAGGAGAAGTTCTGGACCGTCCCCTATGACGGCCAAGCTGTGGCCCGGCTCATCAAGCTCTTCGCCGGAGAGCAGGTCCTGGTGGCTCCGGGGCTCAGGCCGGCCCCGGCCCTTGGGCCGAGCTTCGAGACGGCCCCGTTCCTGGAGAGGCTGCGCGCCGCGATGCGCACCCGACATCTAAGCCGGGGGACCGAGAGATCCTATGTGGGCTGGGCCAAGCGCTTCCTGCGCCGCCAGGCCGGCGCGCGGCCCGAGGACCTGGGAGAGGCCGAGATAGGCCGATTCCTGTCTGATTTGGCCACAGCCGGGGTGAGCGCCTCGACTCAAAACCAGGCCTTGAACGCCCTCTTGTTCCTCTTCCGGCAGGTCCTGGACAAGAAGATCGGCATGCTCAACGGGGTGGTGCGCGCCAAGCGGCCCCGCACCCTGCCCGTGGTGCCTACCCGCGAGGAGGTGCGGGCGGTGCTGAACTGCATGGACGGGGTCCCGCGGCTCATGGCCATGCTGCTCTATGGCGCGGGGCTGCGAGTTTCGGAGTGCTGCAGCCTGAGGGTCAAGGACCTGGACTTCGGCCAGAATCGGATATGGGTCTGGGGCGGAAAGGGCGGCAAGGACCGGTGGACCATACTCCCGTCCGCGGCGCAGGAGCCTTTGCAAAAGCAGCTGGAAAAAGTCCGGCGACAGCACGACGCGGACCTGCTGGAGGGCTTGGGCCGCGTGACGTTGCCCGATGCCATGGACCGGCAATGCGCCGGCACGGCCAAGGACTGGGGCTGGCAATGGGTCTTCCCGGGCAAAAGCCATGACGAGGACAGCCGGACCAGCGAGCGGCGGCGCAATCATCTTCATGAGACCGTGCTCCAGAGGGCTTTTAAGGAGGCGCGAGTAAGGTCGGGCATCAGCAAGCCGGCAACCTGTCATTCGCTGCGCCACAGCTTCGCCACGCACATGATTGAGGACGGGTACGACATCCGGACCGTACAGGAACTGCTAGGGCATTGGGAACTGGAGACCACGATGATCTACACGCATGTGCCTCAGCGGGGCGGCCAGGCGGTAGTGAGCCCTGCGGACCGGATGGCGCTGGGTTGGAGAGAGGGCTCGCCGTGATACCTTGCGTGGCCCGCAAGATATCACAGAAACTGGAGCTTCTTTTCCGTTGCTAAAGGTAGACGGCAGAGATACAATCTCCATTGACGGCCGTTTCGACGGCCGTGCTACCTAGTCAGGTGACTCTATAGTTAGACCGATTTAGATGAAAGACAACGAAAAGAATATCAGCCGCATCTGGCAGGCAATCGCCATTGTGGCTTTCCTCCTCACGGCTAGGTGGGTCTACCGATTTTCCATTGATTTTGGGTTTGCAATTGCGCTTTGGCTGTTCCCAGGCCCGCGAGTGGGAAAGAGCTTCATTTACGTAATGGTGATCTCAGCGGCATCAATTAACAGTGCATACGCCTTCCTTTGTCATTGGCTATGGCAACAGTTGAAGCACAAAATTTCAACGACCCAAACGGCACCAAATTCAACTGCAAAATAGGAAACAGCGACATCACATGAAAAGAGTACGGTCTAACATCGGGTATTGCGGCCGCGCGCAAGCGCGGAACGCCGACGTGGGGGTAGCCTTTGCGGCCCGCGCATAGCGCGCGCCGCAAACCCCGGCGTTAGGCAGTATTAGACGACAACGACATGAAGAAAGGACGAGTTCAGCAACACCTGAAAAGGGAGAAGTTAATCCACTCGTTGCCGCATCAGTTGGCCGAATTCGCTGAATTGGTCGAACGCGGGAAGGGAGATTACGCA